>JAYVQJ010000414.1:0-8262 GCA_043777235.1 Planctomycetia bacterium | reverse complement strand
AGCGCCGCGCGGCGAATTTCTGCGATCCGTATTAGCTTCGAGGTCGCGTTGAACGAGGCTTGATTGTGTCACGCGCCGAGTTGCGGAGCGACTCGATCACACTGAATCGCAGCCGCTTCGCGCAAGCACGGAAGTCAACGCAGCGGCTATTCATCACGAGCCTGGTCCCGACCAGGAATCCTTGATGCGGAGGTTACCGTTGGCTTCCGCAGATTCGGCACCACGATGACATGGCCGCTTGCGTCCACTTTGCGAGCGACCTAGCATCACTCCGCAGCAGTGGTCGAGTCGGTTGTGCCTGTCACGTCTTCTCGATCCTTCCCTTATTGTCCCTGAGCGAATGGGTTCTCCTGACGCTCGCAACGTCAACGGTCGGCGGATGTCCTTTCAGACTCTCGATGAGTTGCGTCGCGTGTTGGTTGAGTTAGAGCTGGTCTCGCCAGCCCAGCTTGCCGCCGCGATGGATGAAGTGAGCGGCATCTCGCGACAAGCCGGCCCATTGCTCGACGAATTGGAGCGCGCCGGAACGCTGACGACGTACCAATTGAGTAAGCTCAAAAAGGGAGAGACCGACGGTTTGATCCTCGGCCGGTACAAGCTGTTGTACCGCAATGCGTCGGGAAGTTTCGCGCGCGTGTTCCGAGCCTGCTCGCTCGACGACGGCAAGATGATCGGTTTGAAAGTGCTGCGGCAGCGCTGGGCCTCCGATCCCAACTATGTCAAACAGTTTCATCGCGAGGCGGAGATCTGTCAGCGGCTTCGGCACAAGAACATCGTGCCGATTTACGACGTCGGCGAGGACCGCGGCGAACACTTTCTGACGATGGAATTTGTCGAGGGGGGCAACCTCCGCGAGTTCCTGAAGATTCGCGGTCAGTGCTCACCCATCGAAGCCGCCCAGTGCGGGCTCGACATGGCCGTGGGACTGGAATACGCCCTCTCGAAAGGAATGACGCATCGCGACTTCAAGCTGACCAACGTGCTGATGAGCAGCGACCGCGTCGCCAAGCTGGTCGACTTCGGTTTGGCCAGCCTGAGTTCCACGGAAAGCGGCACCGAAGAGGGGAATCTGCGAGCACTCGAATACGCGACGCTCGAAAAGGGAACCGGTGCCCCGGAAGACGATCCGCGCAGCGATTTGTATTTTCTTGGCGGGGTTATTTACGAATTGCTGACCGGCTTGCCCCCCTACCCGGCGACTAAGGATCGCAGCGAACGAAAACAGCTCAGTCGTTATACGAATGTCCGGCCGGTGCGCTCGATCGCTCCACAAGTACCAGTCTCGCTGGCGGAGATCATCGATCACCTGATGCGAGTCAATCCGAACGAGCGATTTCAATCTCCCACCGAAGTCGTCCACGCGACTCGCAAAGCCTTCAAAGAGTTGGGGGCCACACCGCGCGACGACAACAACACTGGACCCAAGACGGTCCTCTGCATTGAAACACGAACCAAGCATCAAGACTTGCTGCGAGACTATCTGACGAAGCTCGGTTTCCGAGTGCTCATGATGACCGATATGCAGCGCGGGATGACTCGTCTGCGAAGCAATCCGACCGACGCGGTCTTGCTGATGGCCGATTCCATTTCGGAAGGACTTTCCCAAAACATCCAAGAACTCGTGCATTGGAAAAAATCATCGAGTACGGCGGTCGTGGTCGTGTTATCCCAAGCTCAGCAGGGTTGGAAAAAGATGCTTGAGGACGCTGGCTCGACCCGCGTGCTCGTGCAGTCCGTTCAACTTCGAGAAGTCCGTCGCGAATTGGAATCGCTGTTGGGAATCACCTCCCAATGAGGAGCGTTTCGCGTCTCACCGTGGGTGAGCCTTGCTGACGGTTTTCGACACGCGCATTTTCGTCGGCGAGCCTTGACCCATCGGGACGCCGACCGGTATACCCTCGCCCCTCATAACTTGCGGGAGTAGCTCAGTGGTAGAGCACCACGTTGCCAACGTGGTTGTCGCGGGTTCGATCCCCGTCTCCCGCTCTTCCCGAACTGGGCTGTTGACGGTCCAGTTTTTTGTTGGCGGGCCACGCCCGCGTTTGGAGCCAGTCGAGCAACTGCTCCGGCTCCTTTGGAGGAAACACTCCGTGAGTACTGTCGCTGAACAAGAACCGACCATCACTGAAACTGCCGAAGTCATGGCGACCGAAGCGCAGCCCGAAGCCGCTGCGGCTTGGCGAATGACCTTGAGCGTCGACGTCAAAGACATCGGCCCCTGCAAAAAGCACGTCAAAGTCAACGTGCCGGAAGCAGACATTGCTCACATCCGCAACTTCGTCCTCGACGAAATGAAGTCCAAGGCCGCTGTGCCGGGCTTCCGGAACGGCAAGGCTCCGAAGGACATCATCGCCAAGCGGTTCTCTCGCGAACTCAACGACGAGATCAAGCAGAAGGTGCTCATCGGCAGCCTCGAGCAACTCTCGCAAGATACGAACATCGAGCCGATCAACGAGCCGGACCTCGACGTCGAAAACCTGACGATCCCGGACACCGGCAATTTCGAGTACGAATTCCAAGTCGAAGTTCGTCCGGCCTTCGATCTGCCGGCCTACGACCAAATCACCATCAAGCGACCCGTCCGCGAGTCGGGTGACGCCGCCGTCGACGAAGCTCAGCAGCGTTTCCTCGAGCAATACGCCGAGCTCATCCCCTCCGACGGTGCCGTCGAGTCCGGTGACAGCGTCAAAATTTGTGCCTCGTTCGCTTACAACGGAAGCACGCTGCAAGATCACGCTCACTTCACTGCCCGTGTCCGCTCGACGCTGCGGTTTGAGGATGGCGAAGTCGCGGACTTCGACAAATTGCTCGCCGGTGCGAAAGCTGGCGACACGCGCGAGGCGACAATCGCCATCTCGACAGAAGCGGAAAATGTCGCGATGCGCGGCGAGAAGGTTCAGGCGACATTCAAGGTCGAAGAAGTTCAGCGAGTCAAACTTCCGGAACTCAATAAGGCTTTGTTCCAGCGCGTCGGCGTCGAGACGGTCGATGAACTTCGCCTTGAGATCGAGCAAGCTCTGCAACGCCAGATTCAATACGACCAACGGCAAGCGGTTCGCAAACAAGTGCTCGACAAGATCACCGCTTCGGCAAGTTGGGAGCTTCCCGAAGACCTCGTCCTCAAGCAGGTCGAGAACGCGATGTACCGCGAAGTCCTCGAAATGCAGCAAGCCGGTTACACCGAACCGCAAATCCGCGCTCGCGAGAACGAACTGCGGCAGCACCAAGTTTCGATGACTCGACAAGCGATGAAGGAACACTTCATCCTCGACAAGATCGCCACTCAGGAAAACATCGAAGTTTCCGAGTACGACGTCGATGCCGAGCTGTACTACATGGCGATGTCACGCGGCGAAAATGTCCGCCGCATGCGTGCTCGCATGGAGAAGTCCGGCGTCATCGAAAACCTCGAGGCTCAAATCCGCGAACGCAAAGCGGTTGATGTCATCCTTTCGAAGGCCGTCTTCGAGGATGTCCCGATGGAGAAGACGAATCCGCTCAACGTCGAAGCCGTCGAACTCGAAATTTGCCACAACCCTGACGAGCCGGTCGGCATGAAAGCCTAACCGTAGGTCAGTCTTTCCAAGACTGACATCCCCCCACAAGAGCACGCGACTTCCGCGTGCTCTTCTCATTTCCACCACGAGCAATCTCGCATGGACTTCGCGTCCGACGACATTCCGTTGCAACCACACGATCGCTGGATGCGCGCCGCCTTGCAGCTCGCTCGCCAAGCGTTCGACGAAGGTGAAGTCCCAATCGGCGCAGTCATCGTCCACAACGACCGCATCATCGGTGAAGGTTACAACCAGCGTGAGTCGCTCAAAGACCCCACCGCGCACGCCGAGATGATCGCCATCACCCAGGCGGCCAATTCGCTCGAATCCTGGCGGCTGCTCGATTGCACGATCTACGTCACGCTCGAACCCTGCCCGATGTGCGCCGGAGCCATCGTCCTGGCCCGCATCCCGACCGTCATCTACGGCACCACAGATCCCAAGGCCGGAGCCTGCCATTCGCTGTATCAAATCACCGACGATTCACGTCTGAATCATCGAGCGACCGTGCTCGGCGGTGTCCTGCAACCAGAATGCAAAGCCCTGCTGCAAGAGTTCTTCGTCCAGCAACGCGCCTTGGGAAAGAAATAGTCCACGCGGGCTGTGGTGGCCCAGAAATCGTCCCGTCGACACTCGTCATACGGATCGCAAGAAATCACGGCGCGGCATTCAATATTCCATTCGGCTCGTCACGCGGAGCGGAGACGGCTACGTCCGCTGCCGCGGATCATCGCTCCGCGTGATGAGCCGACCGGAAAAATGCGCGGATATTTTCTAAGTCGACCCGTCGAAAAAGTAGACCAGTCACTCCGTGACTGGAATCTTCGAGTCACGGAGTGACTCGCCTACTTTTCTCTGCGGGGCTGCTTAGACGAAGTCCCAGAATTAGCCGCGCGGCGCTAGCCCCGGTTCGTGCCGCAAAAACCGAGGCTAGCGCCGCGCGGCTAATTTGTGCGATCCGTATTAGACGCCGAATTACCGACGATTTGGAGCGTCCAAGAATTTTCCATCCGGCTGCACTTGCAGATGACTAGACGACGGATGTTTGGCGAAGACGTCCTGCGTCGCTCGGTATTGTTTGAGCAAGTCGTCGCCGTGAATGGCTTGGCCGCCACCGGCGACTCCACCAGCGATCGTGACTTTGCGCGGAGCAATCAGCGCGGCGATGTGTGGGATATCGCCGACGTCGCGCAGAATGCCGGGGACCATCAGGCCGAGCCGTTGATTGCGATACGGCTCGTCGGTGACGTAGCTGGCCAACGCATTGATCGTCACCGCATGAGTGATTCGGTCGTCGAGCGCAGCAGCACAGAGCGCGATGGGGCCGGCCGTGCCGTTGCCGACCAACATGACTTCTGACGGTAGCTTCGCGAGACGGCCAGAGAGCACATCGAGTGAGCGGCGGACGTCCCACGTCCATTGGCCGAGCAGCGGGCGACCGATCCACAGCGACCATTCCGCCGTGTTGTGATCGGGAGCGTTGCCGATCTTGTCGCCGGGCAGTGCGAATCGGCCGACGGCGCGCAGTTCGGGAACGGCGACCGCCCAGCCATCGGCGAGAAGTTTGTTAGCGAGATCGCCACCGAGCGTCTTGTCCGAGCTTTGTTCGAGGTCCAACAGCACGGCCAGTCGATTGATCTTCGGCGGCTGCGGAGTTTCCGGCACGCCGCGCAGCAGGATTGTCATCGTGACACCTGCCTCGCTGGTGAAGCTCACGATCGCTGTCTCTCCTTCAGTGATTTCGACACCGGCTGTGGCTTTCGCCGATGGCGAAGTCGTGCCTCCCAACACCGTTTCGAGCGACTTGATCCGCGCTGCTCGCTCGATCTTCCAGGCGTCGAGGTTTTCGGGACTCTTCCGACCTTCCAGCAATCGCCGACCTTCGGCCGCCGCGAAGCGCGGGATCGTCATGTAGTCGTCCGGCCGCGACTCGCCGGGGAAGCAGCGCAGTGACTCTGGTTCTTCGGTTTTGATTTCGGGGTCGGGCAGCGGCGAGCCGTCGCCGGTGCCTTTGAGGTGCCGAGTCATCCAGCCATACATCGCTTCGCGCATCTGCTGGTTGTAGTCGTGTCCTGAGTCGATGATCGTGTGTGCGACTCCACCTGATTTCCCGAGCAGCTTCGCGATGACATCGACACGAGCGAACGTCTTCCTCGCTTCACCGACCGAGAACTGGAAGGCGTCGCGAGTGGCGCTGGTGATCATCGCTCCGCGACCGGCGGCGAGGCCGAGGACGTCACCCTCTTCGGTGAAACTCGCCGCGCCGGGAACAACCTCACACATGCAGCAGGCGGCTCCCAGGTATGAGTCATACGTGCCGACCGAGCAAGTCGGGACGACGCACCCGAATCGTTCGTCGAACGCTCCGGCGTACATTGTTTGATTGCCGCCGCCGCTAGCTCCGGTGATGCCGATGTGCTTGCCGTCCACTTCCGGCCGAGTCTGCAAGTAATCGACCGCTCGCATGTTTTCGTAGACCTGCAAACCGGACAGCGGCAGGCCGATCGGGAACAACGTCGCGCCGGTCATCTCACCGTGATACTCGCCAAGCTTCTTGCCGAGGCCGCGCTCACCCGCTCCGAAGGCATCGACGACCAGCACGAAGAAGCCGTGCTTCACCGAACCGATGCAGCGCGACTGCACGACGCGATCTTGTTTCGCTCCGGCCCAATGCCCGTGAACGTGCAGGATTGCCGGCACCTTTTCCGACTTCGCTTTGTCCGGGACATAAGCATTCGCCGTCATCCAGACACCGGGCCGCGTTTGGATGATCAGCTTCTCGACGTGATAGCCATCCCGCTGAATCTCTCCCAGCTTTCGCGGCGCGAGTTCGCACGGAGTCTCTGGAAATCCACCCCAGGCTTTCAGCAAGTTCGCACGGAGCTTCGTCCGTCGCTGCTGCCACTCATTCATGTCAGCGGGAACTTGATCGTGTTCTCGAAACGCCGCCGCTTGAGCCTTGATGAACGCAAGGAATTGCTTTTCAGGAGGCGTGCTCTCTTGAGCCGAAGCTCGGCCAGTCAACGACGCGACGATGGTGACGATCAACAACCACGAGGACGGCCGCATGAGTTGCTCCCTTGAACGAGGACTCGAAGAAGTTTGCCGATCCCAAGTCTTTTACCGGCGTCGGTCGTTGCCGCCAACCAGGTCACGCGGCGTTGGACGTGCCGTGTCTCCGAGAATCCGCTCCGCACGTTGGCGACGCCGACTTTGGCTGCGTACCATGCCGCCCCGCGTGTTTGGAATTTGGCATTCATTCCGGCCGAGAGCCGATGGCCGATGGCCGAAAGCCGTTTTCCTTTTGTCCGCCCAACTGTTGGAGCAACCAACCATGAATCGTCGCTCGTTGTCCGCCATTCGCTGCGGTGTTGTCGCCGTAGTCACACTGTCCACTGTTGGATTCGCGTCCGCTGCCGAACCGAAGTTCGACAGTAAAATTGTTTCGGCCGCGACCAAAGGTCACGCGGTTGATGTCGATGTCGATATCGCCGGAGCGAAATCGCTGTTCCTCGTCGCGAGCGATGGTGGCGACGGGTTCGGCTGCGATTGGGCCGATTGGGCCGAGCCGCGATTGGTTGGCAAAGATGGGAAAGAATCGAAGCTCACCGAGCTGAAGTGGAAGGCCGCGAGCGCCGGCTTCGGTGAAGTGAGCATCAATAAGAACTGCGGCGGTGAAGCGATCTCCGTGGACGGCAAGAAAGCCGAGTACGGGATCGGCACGCACGCGAATTCCGTGATTGAGTTTGCTCTACCGGACGGGCATGGCTTCGCGAAGTTCAAAGCGCGTGCAGCGGTCGATGATCAAGGAATCAATCAGGGCTGCGGTTCGACCGTGCGGTTCATGGTCTTCACGGACAAGCCGGACGAAAAGTTTCTCGTCGCGTCGAACGGTGGCAGTCCGCAGGGGGGGATTGGGAGTCGCGAGTCGAAGGATGCGGTGAAGGGACTCGATGTGGCCGAGGGGCTGGAGGCGACGTTGTTCGCGTCCGAGGACTCGAAGCCGGCGATGCTCAATCCGACGAGCATCGACATCGACCATCTCGGCCGAATCTGGGTGTGCGAGGTCATCAACTATCGGCATCGCAACGGCGAGCGGAAGGAAGGGGATCGCATTCTGATCCTCGAAGACACCGATGGCGATGGCGTCAGCGATAAGCAGACCGTGTTTCATCAAGGCAAAGACGTCGATTCGGCTCACGGGATTTGCGTGCTGCCGACGCCGAGCGGCAAGGGGACGAAGATCATCGTCTCGGCCAACGACAACGTCTTCTTTCTGTACGACGATGACGGTGACTTGAAGTCCGATCGAAAAGAAATGTTCTTCACCGGCATCGGTGGGACGCAGCACGATCACGGCATTCATGCGTTTCATTTCGGGCCGGATGGCAAGCTGTATTTCAACTTCGGCAACAGCGGCAATCAGATCAAAGACAAGAACGGCAAGCCGATCATCGACTTGGCCGGCAACGAAGTGAACTCGGCGAAGTCGCACTATCAGGAGGGCATGGTTTTCCGTTGCAACCTGGACGGCTCTGAGTTTGAAACGCTGGGCTGGAATTTTCGTAACAATTGGGAGGTCGCGACCGACAGCTTCGGCACGCTCTGGCAGAGCGACAACGACGACGACGGCAACAAGGGAGTCCGCATCAACTTCGTGATGGAGTTCGGCAACTACGGCTACAAGGACGAGCTGACTCGCGCC
>JAYVQJ010000413.1:0-8276 GCA_043777235.1 Planctomycetia bacterium | reverse complement strand
GACGGGCAAGAGTGCCCATCCTCCAGAAGACTGGTCGGCGAAACTGGACCGCGCGCGAATCAATGCCAGCGCGAAACCACTCTCTGACCGTGATCGCTACGTCCTCGATCTATTCGACTGTTTGCAAAAGCCGACGGGCTTACCACCAGACAAATCGGCGAGTTGCTTCGCACGCATCCCACAAAAAGGTGGTGACCTCTTCGTTGCCGCTGACGCTGTCCCAGCGAATGGTCTATCGGGAGTGCAAGCCGACTTGAACGCGGCGGGTAACATCGGCCTGAAAGCGCTGCTTGACCCCGACTGGCCCGGTTCGTGGTGGTATGTGCTCGTTGATCCCGCTTCCTTCATCCCCAAGGCCGATAAGTCGAAGGGGAGCACCGCAGTCCCCGAAACATCATTGGGGACGCCGTCACTCGACGGCACTTCAACAAAACCAGGCGGCCGATCACGTCAGAAGGCAGGCGACGTGGCTCGGCCCATTTATCGCTGGCGAAACGTCGGCGCTTCGCCGCTCACGACTGGCGACTGGAAAGACACGAAAAAGTATTGGGAAGGTGTCATGGAGCAAGTCATCTTTGGGCTGCGACAACGCCCTGGACTTGAAGAGCATCCGTTTTGAGCGGGTGTTTGCTTGTCGCCAACCGGCTCGATAGATTCACGCCGCCTTCGACAGGAAGGCATTTTTCTCGGAACGTGTCATCGCCTTCACTGAGCTTCGGCACCGAGAAGTTGATCATCGCCGCGTCGTGGTGACTGCCCAGAGCGGTTGCGATCACGCGACATGTGAGTTCTTTCACAACTCGACGCCGCATCGCGGCGGCCTGGCGAGAATTTCGCTGTTTCCTCGGCCGCGAGCATCACGGTGGCGCGACCACCCCCAGAGGTTGCTCGCGACTCAAACAGGTTCACGAGTTATGACCCAAACCCACTCACAATCCGTTCGCTCAGGCAGGCTTTTCGAGCCACGCTCGCAAACCCACCTGCAACTCCTTGCGAGCCAACGACCTGCCGCCCCGGCCGTCCGCCGCCGCTGCGCGGCGGCGATCAACTGACACGCGAACCTGAATCTTGCAGGGCCGAGCTACGGGCAGATCCATCGCCGATTCGAGGCGAACATGGAATTCTGGAATCGTCGAGTTGGACGGGCGTGGCTGAGGAATTGGCTCGATGTGGCTACACTGCTTCGCGATTTGTATCCCCGCCTTAAGGAGTCATCTCGTGACGTTGTCCGTTCGTAGTTTGTTTGCCGTGATGGTGTGTGTGTCGTGTGCCACCGCGGCGGATTGGCCGCAGTGGCGAGGTCCAGGAGGGCAGGGGCACTCGACGGCAAAAGACTTGCCGCTGACGTGGAGTGAAACCGAGAACATCACTTGGCGGACGGCGATTCCGGGCCGCGCGTGGTCCTCGCCGGTCATTGATGGGTCGCACATTTGGATGACGACGGCGGTCGAAGCGGATGCGTCGCTTTTCGAGAAAGCCAGGAAGCTAAAAGACAACTTCGCGGGACAGCCGCTGAATATCGTGGGGCAGTTGAGTCTGCGAGCCGTTTGTGTGGATCGCTCGTCCGGCAAGTTGTTGCACGATGTCGAGTTGCTCGTGGCCGAGTCGCCCGATCCGGTGCATCAATTGAATTCGTTTGCATCGCCGTCGCCGATTCTGGAGGACGGTCGGCTGTATGCTCACTTTGGCACGAACGGAACGGCGTGTCTCGACACGGCAACGCAAAAGGTTCTCTGGACGAATCGCGAGTTGAAGCTCAAGCACGAAAACGGTCCTGGCAGCACTCCGGTGTTGTGGGGCAACTTGCTGATCGTGCATTGCGACGGCAGTGACACGCAGTCGATCGCGGCGTTGAATAAGCTCGATGGCAAAGTCGCTTGGCGGACAAGCCGCAGTGGCGAGATGAATCCGGAGCCGCAGCTCAAGAAGGCCTACGGCACGCCGTTGATTACGAAAGTTGCGGGGCGCGAGGTGGTTCTCTCACCGGCCTCCGATTGGTTGTATGCCTACGAGCCGGAAACTGGTCGCGAGTTGTGGAAGCTCAGCTACGGAGCGCAAGGTTTTTCGATCGTGCCTCGGCCGGTCGTCGGGCACGGGATGATTTTCTTTGGCACCAGTTTCATGAAGCCGGAAATTCTGGCAGTGACTCTCGATGACAAGCCGAAGATCGCATGGCGGTTCGCCAAGCAAGCTCCGAGCATGCCGTCGCCGCTGCTGGTTGGGGACGAGCTTTACATCGTCGCTGACAAGGGAGTCGCGACATGCCTCGACGCCAAGACCGGCCAAGTGCATTGGACCGAGCGACTGGGTGGCAACTTCTGTTCGTCGCCGCTGTTCGCGGATGGGCGAATTCTGATTGGAAATCGCGAAGGGCAGACGTTCGTGATCGCTCCCGGCAAGACCTACAAGCTGCTGGCGACCAATCCACTTGACGGGCAAATCATGGCGACTCCCGCCGCTGTCGATTCGGATTTGTTTGTCCGAACGGACAAAGCGTTCTACCGCATCGCTGTGAAGAAATGAGGTAAATCGCTCGCGGCTGACGATGCCGGGACTCAAAATGCGTATGCTGTGTCTATGATGCCAGTCATCGGCACCATTTCGTATCATCCGTTTGAGCCATCGTGCTTTCCCGTCTTACTTCCCATCGCGAGGATCGAGTTATGGACTATGAATATTCCACCTTGGAAGTTTCTCATCATGCCGGCATCACAACGATTGGGTTCGGCAACGAAGAGATCTTGGATCAGATCAACGTCGCTGCGGTTCGCGAGCAGATTGCGGACATCGTGAAGCAGAATCAAACCGAGACGCTCGCAATTGAGATGAACGGCGTGCGGCTCATTCCCAGTGGTCTATTGGGATTGCTGATCTCGCTCAAGAACTCCGTCACCAAGATTCAGATTCTCAACCCGTCGGTCGATGTGCGCGAGGTGCTGGAAGTCACGAAGCTCAATCGCATTTTTGAAGTTCAAAACGAGGTCGCATTGTGATCCTGACGAAAGCTCCCGTCGAGCAGTGTGGCTTGGACCCGACTCGTTGGAACGCCGCGCTGGCGATGGTGCGCGATTGGTGCGAGCGTGATGTCGTCCCGGCGGTTGGTTTGCTGGTCGCTCGCAATGGACATTCCCCGGGGCCGCAGTTGTTTGGTCGGCAACGTGTGGCGGCGAACTCGGCCAAGGTCCGGCAGGATGCCATCTTCTTGATCGCGTCGATCACGAAGCCGATCGTGACTATGGGCGTGATGCTGCTCATCGAACGCGGCCAACTAACGCTCAACGATCGCGTTACCGACTTCCTGCCGGAGTTCGGCAAGGGAGGCAAATACGGCACGACGATTCGGCATTTGCTGACGCACACGTCCGGCTTGCCGGACATGTTGCCGAACAACACCGAACTGCGCAAACAGCATTCGCCTCGTTCGGCGTTCGTGAGCGGCACCTGTGAACTGACGCCCGATTTCCCGGCCGGTCGTTCGGTGCAGTATCAGAGCATGGGGATCGCCGTGCTCGGCGCGATCATCGAAAAACTGTCGGGCCTAAGCTGCAATCAATTTCTGCGTCGCGAATTCTTTGAGCCGCTGGGAATGAAAGACACACAACTCGGTGCGCCGGACGATTGGTTTAACGGGGCGAATCCGACGGTTGATCGCATCGTCGAACTGCGCGTCGCGGCCGATCAAGCGGACACGGTCGATTGGAATTGGAACAGCCGCTACTGGCGACAATTCGGTGCGCCGTGGGGCGGACTGCTGACGACTCCGTGGGACTTGGGCCTGTTCTCGCAAATGATGCTGACCAGCGGACGAGTTGGTGAGAAGCAAGTGCTCTCAGCGGCGACGGTGGTCGAGGCGACTCGCAATCAACTCGCACCGCAGAAGGATGTCCCGGACGAAGAGCGTCGCTTCCGACCGTGGGGTTTCGGCTGGCGATTGCAGTGGGCAAATCATTCGAATTCGTTCGGTGATTTGGTCAGCCCAGCAACGTTCGGTCACTGGGGCTCGACCGGCACGCTGCTTTGGATCGACCCGGAGAGCAACTCGTTCGCGCTGGTCCTGACGACTCAGCCGCTCGGCGAGAATCAAGCGCCGTTCCAACGCTTGTCGAACGCGATCGTCGGGGCGTTTGTGTGATGTGGCCCGACGCGGCCCGCGTCGGTCAGCGTGATGCCGGATGCGAGACGCATCCACGACGTCGCCTTCTTTCGACATGCTGCCGAAAGGCAACAACGCGGTGATTCAGGAAGTCCACGTTGATCCGCACGACAGGTCGAATTCACCGAGAATCTCGCTGTCGGCTGGGCTGACTCATCGTGGCATCGGCTTTGCTTTTGTGAACGCTGCCTTCATTTTTCTCTGGCTCACAAAGTGTGCTCACAGCGGGGCGGTAACGGTGAATCAACAATTGGTTGCGGAATTTTCGGCATTGGTTGCGGTTCATGCGCCGCTGATCATCGAAGGATCAATGCCGCTGGCGGAAGGGCCGTTGTGGGTCTATTGGCAACACGGCAAGACGCTCTGGCCCAGACGCAAACGGGAACTCGAAACGCTGTGTGCGGCGACCGACAGCAAAAGCACTGCGGATCGAACTTCGCAAATCATGAAGACCGCCAGCGATCTGTTGGTGGGCGAACTACTGACGCGAATCGCCGGCGCAGTGCTGACCGCCTGCGATCGGCAACAACGATTGCAGCGTGCAGAACCAATCGCTCGCAACATCCTGGCGGTTCATCAGCAGTGCCGAGCCGACGTGTTGCGACTGCTGTTGCACTCGACGGTTCTGCCGGCCGATCAACTCGGCGAACTCGATCGCTTGCGACGTCGCGTGGAACGTTGGACCGATGTGCTAATCGGCCCCTTGATCGCTCACTATGGCGACGACTTAGCGGACTTCGCATTTGATGCGCGCCGCGCCCGCGAATTCGCCGTCGAGCAGATGACCGCGCGAGTCCAATCGACCTCACACCCCGCTTGGAGCTTTTTGCTCGCAGGACTCCGTTCGGCGTTTCCCGATGAGAAGTCCGTACCGCCTGCGAAAGACTCGATCCTGCCGATCTTGCGTTCGATGTTGGCCTTCTATCCCGACGACGCTTTTCAGTCGTCCGGCCAGATTCAATCGCTGCGTCACACGCGAGTCGCTCGTGCCGGCCCGCAGTCGCAACAACCGTTCGCTCACTCGGTCGAGTCGCTGAATCTCTTGCGGTTCGACTTGGCAAACGCCACTCACCGACACTCGCAACGGAATAGCCCCCACGACTTTGGCTGAGTAGACCCGCAGAGAAAAGTAGGCGAGTCACTCCGTGACTCGAAGATTCCAGTCACGGAGCGACTGGTCGACTTTCTCCGCAGCTAATGCACTGTCGCAGGCAAGAATTCGGGTTGTGAAAATCAGCCGCAGGGCGCTAGCCCCGGTTGAACCGGACGCTAGCGCGTGCCGGCTGATCTGTCGAACCCGAAAATCAGTCTTTGACAAAGCCGGTAGCCTGCTTGATCCATGAAAGTCGAACACAGTGTGTCAAGTTTTGTGAGCCGGCACGCGCTAGCGTCCGGTTCGGAAGGTCGCTGGACTCTCGAACCGGACGCTAGCGCGTGCCGGCTGATTTGACAAAGCCTCATTCCCTGCCGCGTGGAAAATAGCGACGCAGTCGATATGTGCTCTCAGAAATCGTGAGAGCCTCGGCCTGAAGTTTCACGACGTCAGTACGGTCAGCGCAGTCGATTACAGAAGCGTCAGCGGATTCACGCGAGTCTTCAGCGGCAATTCGACCGGGCCGCCGAGGCGATGCGACTCGAAGATGGCAGCGATCATCTCGACGATCGCTCTCGAATCCGCCGCCGAGCATCTCGGCTGCCGATCCGATTCGATGCACCCGATCAGGTCGGTGATCGCTGCGATATGGCCCGCTTCATAGGTCAGGTCGTTGCGTGGTTCTGGCTTGCCGATCCCGGCCGAGGTGACCGGCTCCCATTTCTTTCCCGTGCGGCCGGGGGACCAACTGCTGTCTCGCAGGATGTGAGTCTTCGCGCCGTATCCGCTTTCGGTTTCGATGATCCCCTTACTGCCGAAGATTTGCAGAGCGAACCGCGTCGGATTCCCGCCCGCTCCGCGATGCGAACCGAAGTAACCGGTGATGCCGTTTGCGAACGAGTACGTCGCATCGAGTGCGTCACCCGCGAGCGGGCCGATTCCTTCGTTCCCTTCGACGACGTCGGCCTTCGCGACTTTGTGCTTCTTCTGCATGACCGTCGCGAAGCAACTCGTTGCGTTGCCGGCGACCGTTCGCATCATTCCGAAGATGTGCGAACCGAGCACCCACAAGTCTTCGCCGCCGCCGCGCGGCGCGTCCTCTTTGCCTCGGCCGCGCAGTTCGAGCACGTCGCCGATCTCGCCCGATTGAATCAGCGACTTCACGACATCGAGCACCGGCGACCATTGGCTGATGTGCGCGATCGCCAATTTGAGATGCCGCATCTCAAGTTGCCGCATCGCGGCGTCACATTCGGCGAGCGTCCGGCAGAACGGCTTCTCCATGTAGACGTGACAGCCATGCTCGGCCGCCGCAACGATCATGTCGTGATGCTGATCGATCCATCGCGGACAGATCGCGACGAGGTCGAGTTTTTCTTTCTCGAACATCTCGCGGTAGCTGGCATAGGTTGCCTTCGGATTCGTGCGTTTGGCGGCTGCGGCTCGACCGGCTTCATTCTCATCGGACAGCGCGACGATCTCGACGTTCGGCACTTTCGAGATCGCGACATCGACGCCGTGCCCGTAATCCCCTTTGCCCGTGCGTCCGATGATGCCAGCTCGATAAGTCTTCGCCATGATGGTCTCCTGGGTTTGAGAGGCCGAGGATTATGCCGCGTCCCGCCCGTTGAGTCACCTTCGCGGCAGAACTAACATCGCAGAACGTAGCCGTCTCGAATGTAGCCCTCTCGCTCCGCGAGAGGAAAGCCGAGCGCGGAGTTGAGCCTGTTGGGCAGTTGAACGTCGAGCGCAAATGACGTCCGTTGACGTTCGGCAATCGTCTCGCGGAGCGAGACGGCTACATTGGAGCACCCCATGCCCTTTCGCGTCGGCCTCGGCCACGACACACACCGTTTGATCGCAGGTCGCCCGCTGATTCTCGGCGGAGTGCGCATCGAGCATGACCTCGGCCTCGACGGCCACAGCGATGCCGATGTGCTGCTGCACGCGATCACGGATGCGTTGCTCGGAGCGGCGGGACTCGGCGACATCGGCGAGCTGTTCCCGAACACCGACCCGCAATGGCACAACGCCAACTCCGCGATCTTTGTCCACGAGGCTCAGCGCCGACTCACCGAACTCGGCTGGAAGATCGTCAATCTCGACTGCACGATCCACGCCGAACGCCCGAAGCTCTCGCCGCACAAGCAGACGATCGCCGCTCACATCGCCGAACTCCTTGGCCTCGACCGCAGCCAAGTGAACGTCAAAGCCAAAACCGGCGAGAAGGTTGGTCCCATCGGGCGGCAAGAGGCGATCAATGCGGATGCGATTGTGCTGATCGAGAAGAACTCTCGCTGATTAGCAACGATGTCGAAGCGAGACTCAACGCAAGCGACCAGTCAGTTATTGGAAGCGTGGCGAACGCTGAAAATCCTCAATCCAAAGCCACCAAAAAACAGCGTTGGGTAGCATCGCCAAGAGGAAGAGCGCGATCGGGCAACTTCGAGTCCGAATCGCATTGGCTTCGGTTGGCGGAGAGTTCGTTGTCTCGTGACTCGACGTGGCGGCCAGAGCAACCGCCGTCACGACGGAGGCCAACAACGCGAGCCCCGCCATCAAGAATGACGGCAAGTCTCCGAAATTGCCGCGTTCGGAAGTCATTGCCCAGCCATCTCGGTCCAGGGTGTTCTTGCTCATCAAAACCCAAATGGCGTTGTTGATGAAATGAACCAACATGGAAGCGGCTAGGCTTCGGGTCTTGAGGTAGATCAAATGCAAAAAGAGTCCCATCACAAAACTGGAAGCCACATGTGGCAGATACCAATGCGATAGTCCAAAAAACGCGGACGTCACCAGAACGCCGCCGGTCATTCCCAGTCGGGAAACCCAACCCTGTCCAATCAATCGTCGAAAGGCGAGTTCCTCCACGATGGCCGGAACCACCGCAAAAATCATGATCGCCGTCGTGGTTGAGAAATACGTCAGCAGGAGTTGCATCCAAGACCACGAATCGAGTGTGTCTCCAAAGTCGCGGTTCATGTGACTGGCGGCACGAACCCACTCATAGATGTAGGCGACGAACGTCGC
>JAYVQJ010000412.1:0-2148 GCA_043777235.1 Planctomycetia bacterium | reverse complement strand
AGTTCGGCCGCACGCCGAAGATCTCGACGTTGCCGGGATCGGCCAAAGGAGGACGCGATCACTGGTCGAGCGCAATGTCGGTTCTCATGGCCGGTGGCGGTACGCCAGGCGGAATCGTTGTGGGCGCGACCGACAAGCATGGCTACTCGGCCGTTGAACGGGTTTGTTCGCCAGAGAATTACGTCTCGACAATCTACACGAAGCTCGGCATCAATCCCGACAAGATGCTTTACACGCCGCAAGGCCGGCCGTCTCACTTGGTCAGCAACCCGACTCCGATCGCGGAGTTGATGGGGTGAGCGGTGACTGCCAGAACTCAATGATTTTGAACAGAAGGAAACGAAGCGAACGAAGAAAGGCAAAGGTCGTGATCAAGTCTTTGTTCTCTTCGTTGCCTTCTGTTTCAAAAATTGTTTTTCAAGCAGTTGCCTTGGTGTTACTGAGTTCCGGCAGAGTCGGTGTCGCTAATGCGGCTCCTCCCAATGTGACAGCGTTGTTTCCGTCGGGTTGTCAAATTGGTCAGTCGGTGGAGGTCGCGGCACAAGGTTCAGTCGGCGAGAAGCCACAGGTGTGGATCAGCCGTGAGGGATTGAAGATTGAATTCGCGGAGTCGGGCAACAAGTTCAAAGTCACAGCGACGGAAGCGGCGACTCCCGGCTTGTATTGGATTCGACTCTTCAATGCCGAAGGTGCGTCGCCACTGCGGCCGTTCGTGATCGGCACGCTCGCCGAGGTGATCGAGAAGGAACCGAACAACTCGGCGAAGGAAGCGCAGAAACTGGAGTCGAGCCAGGTGGTCGTCAACGGCGTGTTGGAGAAAGCAGGTGACGTCGACACATTCGCGGTCTCGCTGAAGGCCGGGCAAACGCTGGTCGCGTCGCTGATGGGAAAAGGGACGCTCGGATCGCCGATCGACGCGGTGCTACAACTGCTCAGCCCTCGTGGGTTCGTGATGGAACACAACGACGACGATCATGGCTTCGATCCGCAGATCGTGTTCACGGCTCCGGCTGACGGCGATTACGCCGTACGAGTCTTCGCATTCTCGGATCAAGCGAACTCGAGCATCGCGTTCGCGGGAGCTGCGAACTACATCTATCGGCTGACGCTGACGACCGGACCATTCGTCGATCACGCGTTGCCGATGTCGGTCACTAAGAATCAAGAGACGAAGCTGCGACTGGCTGGCTGGAATCTGCCAGCCGAGTTACTGGAGCTACCGATTGCGCCGACGAGTGCCTCTTCGATCGAACTGCGGCATCCGTTGCTCGGCAACACGTTGACGTTACCGGTCGAGGAAGAGCCGTCGGTCGCCGAGATCGGATCGACGGACGCCGCCGCGTTGCCGCAAGAGATGGTGTTGCCGTCGTCGATCACGGGGGTGATTGGCAAGCCGAGCGAGGTCGATGTCTTTCGCATCAAGTTGACCGCGAAGCAGCCGATTGTCTTTCGGACGGACGCGCACACAGTCGGCTCGCCGCTCGATCCGGTGCTGCGAATCTTGAAAGCGGATGGTTCGCTGTTGCAAGAAGTCGATGACGGATCGAAAGGGGACTTCGATCCCGATGCAAACTTCACGGCTCCGGCCGACGGCGAATATCGCATTGCGATCACCGATCGGTTTGGACTCGGCGGCCCACGATTCTTTTATCGGATCACCGCCCTTCCCTCGCGGCCGAACTTTGAATTGAAGGTCGCGAGCGACGTGTTCTCGCTGACGACCGACAAGCCGCTGGAGATTCCGGTGACGGTGGAACGCCAGCGCGGATTCGCTCAAGAGATCGAAGTTCTGGTCGTCGGTCTGCCTGAGAAGGTGACTGCCGATGCCGTTGTCTCGGCGAAAGACGGGGAGACCGCGAAGTCCGTGAAGCTCACGCTGAAGGCCGAAGCGGGCGTGAGCTTCTCCGGCCCGATTCGCATTCGTGGCCGAGCGAAAACAGAACCGCCGACCGATAAGCTCGCGACGGCAACACTCGCCTCGTTCAAGACGGAGATCAGTGAGTTGTGGCTGACGGTGGTTGCGCCTGCTGCAAAATAATGCGAGGCCGCTGCCGCTGAATGTCCAAGGTTCACGAGCCTGAAAGCGGTCGCAGCACTAGCACGAAGCGCCAGCGAGTGGTCAAAACTCCGAAAAAACAACCACTCGCT
>JAYVQJ010000411.1:0-8294 GCA_043777235.1 Planctomycetia bacterium | reverse complement strand
CTCTGCGTGAGAACGAATTCCGATAATGCACTCGGTGACAGTCCGTTTGGAACCGACACTGGTTGAACGGGAATGCCCCCTTGACTCGTTGCGGTTGAGAGCCGACTTTGATGGAGTTTCTCAACTGTTGCGGACGACAACTTCCACAGCCGACCGCATGAGTCACTCGACGACGGCTCATTCATGATGGCGCATCGCACAACAAGATTGATTTAGACATGACGTTGATCAATGACGGTTTCACTCGACGACGAATGCTGGCCGAAACGACGCTCGGTATCGGCGGAGTCGCGCTGGCGTGGTTGCTTCAGCAGGAGAAGCTGTTGGCGGTGCCGCCCACGGTGAAGCTCAAGCCGCCGTCGTATGATTTGTTGCCGAAGCAGCCGCCGGGTGAGGCCAAGGCGCGAGCCATGATTTCGCTCTTTATGCACGGTGGTCCGGCTCACATGGACCTGCTCGATCCAAAACCGGAGCTGACGAAATACAACGGGACCGATTACTCCGGCGAAGTGATTTACAGCTTCGTCAATCGAGCCAGCAAGAAGCTGCTTGGCTCGCCGTGGCAGTTCGCGAAGCACGGCGACTGCGGGACCGAAGTTTCGGAGTTGCTGCCGCACACGGCGAACGTCGTCGATGACTTGTGCGTGATTCGTTCGATGCACTCCGGGCATAATGGGCATGAGGTTTCGATCCGCTACTGGCAAGCGGGCATCCCGGCCGTGACGGGGCGGCCGACGCTCGGAGCGTGGTTGACGTACGCGCTCGGCAGCGAAAGCCAGAGCCTACCGGCCTACATGGTGCTGAGCGATCCGGCCGGACATCCAGTCGATGGCGTACTGAATTGGTCGAACGGTTTCATGCCGCCGCTGTTTCAAGGGACGGTGCTGCGTGCTCAAGAGCCGCGCATCCTCAATCTCGATCCGCCTCCGCATCTGAAGGGAGCGTTGCAGGCACAGAACCTCGACTTGCTGCGAACGCTGAATCGACGGCATCTCGAATTGCATCCGGGCGAGGCGGATCTCGAAGCGCGGATTCAATCGTATGAGCTGGCCGCGCGGATGCAGACGGCGGCGAAGGAGGCTCTCGACCTGTCGCAAGAGACGGAGGAGACGCAGAAGCTGTACGGCTTGGACAAAGACGAAACGCGCGAGTACGGGACGCGCTGCTTGATTGCTCGGCGTTTGGTGGAGCGCGGCGTTCGCTTCGTGCAACTCTTTCTGGGCGGTCAGCCGTGGGACACGCACACCAACATCCGCACCGCACTGCCGGCGATCTGCAAAAGGACCGATCAACCGGCCGCCGCGCTGGTCACGGACTTGAAGCGCCGCGGCTTGCTCGACACGACGATCGTGCATTGGGGAGGCGAGATCGGTCGGCTTCCGGTCACGGAAGGCGATCCCGCGACGTGCGGCCGCGACCACAACGGCCAAGGCTTTTCGACGTGGTTGGCCGGCGGAGGCATCAAGCCCGGCATCACCTTCGGCGAGACTGATGAGTTCGGCCACAAGGCGGTCAAAGACATCGTCACTGCGAACGATTTTCAGGCCACGCTGCTGCACCAGTTCGGACTGGACCATTCCAAGCTGGTCTACGTCCACAACGCGCAAGAGCAGACTTTGACCGCCAAGCGAGAATGCCGAGTTGTCCGCGATATCCTGGCGTGAGCCGCCAAATGACTCAGACTGATCGGTTTTCAACGCAAAGACGCAAAGGTGCAAAGACGCAGAGAAAACGAGCAACGTTGCTGATCCATCAGCCCGTCAAATTGTTGCAAGACGATGACATTGTGTGGTCACAACGCTGCTAAGAATCGCAGTTCAAATCTTCGCTATTCTTTGCATCTTTGCGACTTTGCGTTGAACGAATTCCGCCAAGAATCGCGTCGTTTGAACCATCACGGCTTGCTCGGCTTGGCCTCTTCGACGGGCTGGCTTGCTCGCGCCGGCAATTCGATTTCGGTTTCGTAGGGCACGGCCGGTTCCGGAGGAATGCTGTTCGGCGGCCCATATTCTTGCGGGTGCCAATTGGGTTGAGCAACGAACTCGGCCGGTTCGGTTTCGAGATGCGGGGCGTCGTGAGCGTGAGTTCTTGCCCAGGCGTGTCGCAGTGCGTCGCAATACGCTTCGGGAGTCCAATCGCTTTCGCCGAGCCATACGTCGTCGTATGGAAGCAGCGTCCCTTTGTGGTAATGCAGAGCAACGATAGCTTTGTTGTACTCAGTCAAACTGCGGAAGTAAGCGACTTCTGCATCTGCCTGGCTGGAGAGGGCTCGCAGCAGTACGTCGAAGGTTTTCGTTCCGGCTTCGACTTCGGCACGGAAGAGTTGCACTCGCTGTCGAGCGGCTAGCAAGCGATTGAAATTCGTCTGTGCCGTCGTGTATTGGACGGCAATTGTTTGGAAGTCCTGTGCGACTTCGTGGCTGATGTCGACTTCCTGCGCTTGCAGTTGATCGCGAGCCTTCGCCAACCGCAGTTCGATATTACGAACCTGCGCGTGGGCGAAGCGGAAGCCCAGCGGCATGGAGAACTGAAAGCCCAAATTCCAACCGGTGAATTGGTTACTGGTGATCGCCCCGTACAAATTTGGAAAATTTTGTCCGGGAGCCCCCGGAGCTAACGTATTTCCAAACAAGTCATTGCCCAATCCGTTGACTTGGTAGTTGGAGACGAAGTTGAGCGTAGGACGAGTCAGACTCTCCGCTGCCATGAGTTGGAACTCGTAGCTTTTGACTCGCCACTTCTGTTTGCGGAGTTCGACTCGTTGGGTCAGAGCTTCGGTAAGCGACGTTTCCCAGCTTGGACTGAACTTCGCAGTGCTGGGTTCGTCACTGGGGCGCATCATGCGACCATCGTTGACGGACAGTCCGAGAATCCTGCGGAAGACGAGTTCCGCCGAATAGATATTCGACAGTGAGGTTTCCGTGAGCGAACGGCTCTGGAAGTAGAAGTCTCTGGCCTGCGCCTCGTCCGATGGTTTGAAGCCTGGCTTGCCACCTGCTTCGAGAATTCGATGAGCCTCGCGCCATGACTGCAACGCGCTGTTCCGATTCGTGACTGCGGTGTCGTATTCGCGATACCGGAGATAGAGCTCCCAATACAAATCCTCGACATCCTTCAGCATCGTAATGACGCTCGCCTCGAAGTCTGCGAGCGTGATGTCCTGATTGATGCGAGCGATCACAACGCCCTGACTGACGCCGGTGATGCTGCTGGCAAAACTCGATCCGCCACCGCCGCCAGCCGGCGAAAATCCGGTGCCACTCTGGGCGGAAAGACCTGAGAGAGACACCGGACCGGCGATGCGCGTGTAGTCTGTGCCGGCACCCGCAAGCAAAGGTTGTGTGAATTGCGCGGACACATTGCCGGTGTAGACCGACTGAAACAACTGATTAGCGCCAGGTGCCATCCCGGAGGGAATGTTGTTTGCCAAATAGTTGACTTGATGACCAAGCGAAAAGGATGCGCCGGTTGCAAACTGCTTCGACAATTGTGAATTCAAGTTTGCGGTCTCATTTGTCTGCGTGTTACCTGTGACGCCTCCACTTGCTAATTTGTTGTTCGTTGGGCTGGCATTGCGGCCCCAAACCATCTGGCTGTTGAACTGCGTGTCGAAGGCAGACAACGCAGCGGACATACCACGTCCACCAAAGAGAACCCCGGTTTCTTGAATGGCTGGGTCGTAGGTTGAAGGCGCGTTTTCGCCGGCCGAGAGAATCGTCGATGGCGCAAGGTTGTTCGCTCGCGTGCGGATGAATTTGTTGTTTTGAATGGCGAGCTGGATCGCTTCGCTCAGCGGTATGTTCCAGACTTCAGCATTCTCACGATCGAACACTGTGCGCGGCCGCTGAGCGAATTGCGCTTGAGGCGAGGTCTCCGTGTCGACGGCCGGATAGTCGATCGTCGTGGCGGCGGTCTTGTAGTAGTTCAGCTCTTTTTCGCCGCCGAGGTATTTCAGTTCGGGGTTTGTCGCGCAGCCGAGCAGCGATGTTCCCAACAGCGAGCCGACGGTGACACGTCGCAGAAGTCGCCGGCCAGCATCGCTAATGCGTCGGAGCCGCTGCGTTTTGATTTTGGAAAAAGCCATGCCGGCTGCCTTGTTCGAGAACGATCTCTCTCGTGGGACAACGCCGGCGCGGACCGGCGCTTCAACCCGTACAAGTGGTATCGGCGACGCAATCCGCAATCTTTGGCTAGTTTGCCAAGCAGGTCGAACGGCTCGAAGGCCTGACTGAGTGATGGCTTGAGTCTTGCCGTACCAGTTCGCGCATCAAGCAGAGCGAGAATGACCAGTTGCGGCGTAATCGGCAGAAACTGCGTGACGAACCGCGCGGCGTCAAAGTTTGACAGGAACGGTGACGGACGGCTCATCGGCGGAATTTGCCGGGACGATATCCCATTCGTGAGGCGGTGAGCGGGCACGTCCGTCGGATGCGGAATGATTCGCAAGGAACGTTGCGACCGAGGCCAGACTCGCTTGCCGACCTCCACGAACTTTGAGGATTCAACATGACATTCGATTCGGAGCCAATCGAGCCGGGGAACTCAGAAACCCCGTTGAACCGTTTTTCCAATCTCCGATACCATGCCGCTCATTCCCCACACGGCAACGATGCCGAGCGGACCGATCAGCCTGAAAAGGATGATGCCCGTTCTCGACGTCGTCGCAACAGCAAGTCCCCGCGAGCCAATCCTGCAAGGAGAAGCGACATGGAAGTCCGAGGCCCTGGATTCATCCCGAATGCCACTCCGATTCAAGGAGTTCGTCCGACCGCTGGACCGGCCGCCGCTGCGAGCAAACCGCCGCTGGAAATGCCGCAGGACGAAGTCGAACTCTCCGCCGCTGGCCAATTGATGGGCAAGCTGACCGAAGGGACCGAAGGTGCTGGTCGCACCGAACGTCTCGCTCGCATCAAAGCCGAGATCGACGCGGGCACTTACGACACCGACGCGAAGCTCGAAGCCGCGCTGGTGAAGATGTTCGATCGCAACGGCATCGACATCGAAGCGTAATCGCCACCGCGTGAGCCAATTCACGGGCTGTGGAATGGGAAGACATCGTGTTCGATGTTGTCTCGTTCGACAGCCCGTTATCTTTTGGCGAATGGGTCCGGTCTCAACGGTGAGGTGTCTTGTGGGTGAATTGACTCCGATCGAAAAATTCCGCGAGTTCCTGCTGACGAAAGGGGAGCGGCTGACTCGCGAGCGGTCGATCATCGTCGAAGAAGTGTTCGCTCAACACGAACACTTCGACGCCGACGATTTGATCGCGAAAGTCGCTCGCGACAAGTCGGGCCGGCGCGTCAGCCGAGCGACCGTGTATCGCGCGCTGAAACTTTTGGAAGAAGCCGGATTGCTCCGCAAGGTCGCGCGGCCCAACGGCAGCGAAGTCTACGAGCACGACTACGGCTATCCTCAGCACGATCACCTGATCTGCGCGAAGTGCGGTGCCCTGATCGAGTTCACCAACGAAGCAATCTCGGCGATCGTCGAGAAAATCTGCAACGAGCACGGTTTCATCAAGACGGGGCACCGGCTGGAAGTCTACGGCACTTGCTCGAAGTGCAACGCCCCGCCGCAACGCCGGCATCGCAAGCTGGATCTCGTGTGACTTGTCCGGCCGATGGCCGTAAGCCGATGGCCGACAGCCGTTATCCTTTTACCGATATCACCAGCCGATCATGTCGCGATCTGAGTCCACCAATCCACTCGCCGCTCCCAACTCGGTGAGTCAACGAGTGCAACACGACTACGAACACTTCGCGAAGTCCGGGCTGCCGACGTCACTCGAACAGTACTTGCTCGATGAGTACGACCTCGATGTGACGGCCGAGTACGCTGGATTCCCAATCAAGAATCCGTGGGGCAAAGCGTCCGGTCAGTTGTCGATGACCGCTCGGCAAGTCGAAGAGGATGTCGCCGCAGGACTTGGTTTTGTCGTGCTCAAGACGGTCATCGCGCAGGACGAGCACGGCGATCAGTCGATGGCCGCCTGGGCGATTCAAGAAGCTCGCATGGTTGCCGAGCCGATCGTCGGACAATCGGGCGAGTCCGGCTGGACGATCACTTGGAAGGGACGCGGCTGGTGGCAGTCGTTCGAGGCGTACTTGCAGTTGATTCGTGATGCGCGACGAATTGCAGACGGCTCAGGCACGATGATCGTCCCGTCGTGCAAATATCATCTGCCGTCGCCGAATGAACCGGAGTGGCGAGTTGGCGAATACGACTTCACGACCGCCAAGCTGCTGGAGGCTTGGCAGCCGGACACGAGCCCGATGCCGCTCGAAAAGGATTTCAGTCCGACGTTGGCGGGGAGCGATCTCGCAGCGGCAAAGGCGAAGATTCTCGAATGGCTGCGCGTCGTTCCGAAACTCATTCACACATCGGCAGCGCGTAGCGGACTCGGCCAAGTGCGGGTCGGTATGAAACTGTTTAACGCTCTGTTCGACGACGGATTTCAATTGGAAATGCTCGACGCGATTCACGTCGCGGCGGATCGACCGGAGTTTTTCATCTACGCGAATCGGCTGTTCGATCCGAACCGCAAATTCGACGGCCAGCGCGGCGTCGCCTACGGTGGCCCAGACCTAAGCGATCGCAATCTGAGAGTGCTCGATCAATGGCGACAGAAAACACGAACCCGCAGCGTAAGCGAGGGGTATGCGGCCGATTCGAAAGACGATCCCTCGCTCACGCTTCGGGTTAGTGAGCGTCTGCCGTGGTCGGCGACCGGGAACATCACAACCGGGCGGATGGCGGTCGAGTACCTGCTTCGTGGCGCGACGAGTTTTCAATTGCATACGTTCTTCCAACTTCCCGCTGAGCACTATTCGATGAAGGTCGGCAATCGAACGCAACGTGCGCTGCACGAGTTGTATTTCCATCCGCAAACCGGCTTCGTGGTTTGGCTGCATCACCTGGCGAACCAGATGGGCGGGTCAAATCGACCAATTCGGCTGTTGGACGTCGCTCGCGATTGATTGTCGAAGTGCCGAAGCCACGATAGCTTGCTGCGGCGTTTTGGAGTGCGGTGATTCATCACCGCTTTTCCTGTTTCTTGCGAACGAACAACCCAAGTGGCTCCGCCACAAAATGAAATCGGCGATAAATCGCCGCACTCCAAAGGAGGCAACCATGAGTCGCTGGCTGTGGACGGTGTGTCTGTGTTCGATCCCAATGGCCGCCGTGAGCGGGGCTGATTTGCCGAAGCCGACGGGCGAGGCGATCGTTTCACCCGACGCAAAGCTTGAGCATCTCTTCACACGCTCGGCGAAGATCGAAGGAGGGCTGACCGAGGGGCCAGCCGTAGCTCCGGATGGGTCGATCTATTTTTCGGACATCCCGATGGGTGCGGACAAAGGGATGATCCTGCGGTTCGATCCGAAGACGAAGAAGACGACCGTGTTCGCTGAGGACAGCCACAAATCCAACGGCCTGATCTGTGACTCGGAAGGACGACTGCTGGCGGCCGAGGGTGCCGACGACGGCGGGCGCGGTGTTGTTCGTTGGGATTTGAAGACCGGCAAGCGAACGGTGTTGATCGATCGCTTCCAAGGGAAGAAATTCAACGCACCGAATGACATCTGCGTTGATCGTCTCGGACGGATTTATTTCACCGATCCGAAGTATGTCGGGCTCGAAAAGCGCGAACTCGAACATCGCTCGGTCTATCGCATCGATCGCGATGGCACGGTCATTGAGGTCACGCACGATGTCGGCAAGCCAAACGGGATCGCGCTGAGTCCCGACGGCAAGACGATGTATCTCGCCGATCACGACAACGGGACCGATCGCATCGGCTCGGACGAGAAGCCAAAACCAGGGGCGATGAAGATCTATGCGTTCCCGTTGGATGGCGACGGCAAGGTCGGTGGCGCTCGCAAGACGATCTACGACTTCGGTGATCAAGCGGGCTGCGACGGGATGACGGTGGACGAAAAGGGAAACGTCTATTTGACTTCGCGCGGCTTGAAGCGGCCGGGAGTGTTGGTCATTGATCCGACTGGTAAAGAGGTCGCGTTCATTCCGACGGGCGCTCCGAATCAGCCGGAAGATTCGGCCGTCGGCAAACCCAGCAACGTCGAATTCGGGATCGGCGACGAGGCGAACGTCTTGTATGTGACGATCGACAAGAGCCTGTACCGCATCGCACTGAAGGCGAAAGGTTTTCACGTGCAGTTCACGAAGAAATGAAGCCCTCGAGAACGTTGGGGTGTCCGAGGATTGAGGCGACGATTCAAAGTTTTGCGCTTCATCCCGACGGGATGGCAGAGAGTAGCCGGGGGTCGGAGCGGAGC
>JAYVQJ010000410.1:0-8313 GCA_043777235.1 Planctomycetia bacterium | reverse complement strand
TTCGGGCGACGATTGACGTTCCGAACCGGACGCTAGCGCGTTCCGGCTGATTGGATCGGCAACACAAGAATCAACAAGAGTGGCGGAGAGCCCGAATTAGCTAGTCGCGTTGATCATTTCGCATCGGCAACGAAAAAGCCCGCCGGGGTGCGGCGGGCTTTTTGTTGGGATCACGCTGGGGACCGGAGGACTCCGGTTCTCTCTCCCTCTCTCGCGATGCCTTGGTCATCTTAGTTTGGCTTGGAAGGTGATCACGCCGCCGGTGCTTCCGGCCAACGGATTGTCGAGTTCGAATCGCAGGATGTGACTTCCTTCTCCGTTGTCGTCGACGCTCATGGAGCCGGGCAAATCGCTGGTCGCGCTGTCGTCCACGTATTCGAGTCGCGGCGTCAGGTTGTCGATCAGTCGCACATGTTGCAGTTCGCGGTCGCCGAGATTGTCGAAGCGAATCGTGAAGGTGATGACGTCTCCCGGTTTGGCGACTTCCTTGTCGGCGAGCTTGACCAATCGCAAGCGGCCGGGCTTCTTGTGTCCTTCTTCGATGCCGACAATTTCAGCCGCTTTGAAGGTGGCATAGACCTCTTGAGCCACCGTCAGGTTGGCCATGAGGACCGGATTCAACTCGCGTGTCCAAATCGCTGCCGCGTTCATGCCGCGATGCAGTTGAGCCATCTCGGACGATCGGAACTTGCCGTCGTGCAGGAACTGCGCTCCCTCGAAGAGGTTGATCAGCTTGGTGTGCTGACTGATTCCCTTTGCGGCGGAGACATTTCGGCGAGTCGTCTCACTGAAGATGCCGCTGGCTCGCGATCGCATGCGGACGTTTTGAACGCGGTCACGTTGCACGCCGGTCTTGCCGCCGACCTTCTGTCGCATCGCGGCACCTTGGATTTGGTCCATGTTGGTGGTCGGCCGCTGCACATTGAAGCCTTCGCTGACTCCGGTGAAGTTTCGCACGGCGGCGAAGCGCGGCGAATAAATCGCGACTCGGTTCGAGGCTTTGACTTTGCGGTCCCCACGGTGGTCACGGTATTCGGCGACGGTGTCTTCAGTTTCGACGCCGACCATGATCTCTCCGTCGTAATGCACGGGGTATGCGCGGTCGCCACCGTCGAAGGTGTACTCATCGGGAAATTGTTCGGCGAGCGCCGGGCTGGCGGCGACCAAACCGTAACGGTTCTGCTTGAAGCCGGTCGATCCGGGAGGAACTTCGTGAGAGGCCAGTTGCACTCGCGGTTCCGCAGCCGTGAACGAGACCGCTTGTTCGACCGCGTTGGCCGGCGGCTTCTTCGCCGAGCTGATCAGCACCGGAGCACCGTTGCCGAAGAAGGTTCCGTGTGTTTGATTCGGAGTTGGTAAGCGGCCTCCCAGTCGGATGATCGCCAGCGGTCGTCCGGCTTTGTCAGCCTCTTGAATCAGATTGGCGGATGTCGGAAGCGTGCGGACGGCGGTGTCACCCGACAGCTCAAACGGCATCGCGAGCTGCGGTTGTTCGAGATACACGACCTTCGTGACCATGCGGCCTTCGACTGCTGCGTCGATGTCGTCAATCGTGAATGTCACGGGCATCGAGAATTTGTCGGCGTGACCGGACGGCGGATGCAAGCGGTCGATCAGTTCGATCGACGGAAACAGTTCGATGCCGGGAAACTCTGGCATGTCGCTGAGCTTGGCTCGATATGACTGACCGACGACCAGCTTCACATTCGCAGACGTCTTCACCTCGTCGCGCGAGCCAACAAACCAAGTGACTTGTCCCGTTGATGGAAGCTCGACGCTGACCGGTTGAAATTCGAGACCGTTGACTCGACCCGCGGTGCGTACCCAATCGCCCCACGTACCGGGCGGCACGCGATGATCCAACGGGTAATACGGAGCCGACTCGTCTCGCGGTTGTGCGTGAGCGGTGTCGGTGAGCAATCCGCACACGAGCATCAATCCCATCAACATCCCGACCAACCGACAGCGCCGCAGAGCCGCCCACAGATCGGTGATCAAACCGAGCCGGCGCAGAGACAGCATTTCGGGAAGAAGTGATGCGCACATGGTGGGGGATGTGGAGTGGAGAGAGTGAGGAGGGGAGAGTGAGGAGTCGCAAGAAGATGGCGAGTGGCAAGTTTTTCAACTCGCCACTCGCCACTTCGAACTCGCCCCTCTTAACGATTCAGATTCCAGTTCGGCTGCGAGACTTGTCCCGGGCCGTAGATCGGATGCTTTTCGTTGTACTCGATGTGCTTAACCGGCTTCGGCATGCGGATGCCAGGTTCGTGTTTCACGTCCATCAAGACGTGGTCCACCGGATCGGGCAGGTCTTGCTTGGTCAGATTGCGAACCGTGTGTGACTTGAGTCCAGCCGGTGCTCCATAGGGCAGGTGCGGCGGGCCAGGCAATCCAATCGGGGTCGACGTGGTCGGCATGCCCCACATCGGAGTGCCGTTCATTCCGGCGACGGGACCGTGAGCCGAACCGAATCCACCAGCGATCACCGGGCCGGGGACTCCGGCATAGGTTGCTCCCGATTCCTCGACAGGAATCGGTGGGACGATCTCACCTTTGTCGCCGTCAGCGTTGTAGTTGACCTGTTGCAAGCCGTTGTCCAACTCGGCGGTCTGATTGCCGGCACCTTGTTGTTCGAGATTCTTGTTACCGACTCGCAAGACGACCATGATCGTGCCGCGTCGATCCGCTTCCGAAACCGGATCAACACCCGGATCGAGTCGCGTTGAGGACAACGTCTCGACACCGGCGATCGCCAGCTCTTGGAACTTCGGGTCCGGCAGATAGATGACCTTCGTGACGTAGTTGTTCGATTCGATCTGATCGAGATCTTCGTCGGTCAACTCGATCGGCACGCTGTTGTGGCTGAGATAGCCATCCGTTGTCGGATGACCGGGATAGACCTGCAACGTCGGGTACAGCGTCAGTCCCTCGCGGCCAGTGACATTGACCAGCTTCAACCGGTAAGTCGCTCCTTGTGAGAACTCCCAACGGGCCGGCGTGGTCAATTGGTTGTTGGCATAGCCAGGTCCAATCTGCCAGCCGATGTTCATGCCAATCGGCCCGACGAAACGAATTTGCGTCGTCGCCGCTTGGAAGCTGCGAGCCGGCGCTCCTCCCATGGGCGGGAAGATCGCCGGATACGGCAGATCGACCATTGGACCAGGTCGTTGCAGCATCGCTGCGGGCGGAGCAACGTACTCCCCTTTGTCGATCAAGTGCTGACCGTCGAGGTGGCATCCAAAGCAGACCACCACCAACGTTCCGAGAGCCAGAAAGTAGTATCTCATTACGAGTCCCTTCGACCTGAGACGGTCATGCTCCCCAACCTTGGGGTCGCCCTGCTGACAAGCTGGAACTAAACTCCCGCCGCGTTTGTTCGTCGTTCGGTCACTCGCTGGGCCGGCAGTTCTTGCCGACGAAAGACCGCTCGCTGAACTCGAATGCCGTGCTGGCATCCTCCTCTGCGACACATGGATAATTTCGGTTCTGCCTGATCCGAATCTTTGGCAAATCCGGCATCTTCGAGGCGATATGAAAAGTCTTCCCAAATTCACAGCGGCCGTTCTCGTCGTCGCGGTCGCTGGATATTGGCTGACATTGCCCAAAGTTTGGGGACAACGAGCCCCCGGCAACGAGCCAACCACCGGAAAGAAAACAGCGACGGGACCAAGTTCGCTTCTCGCCAAACCGACGCGATCGCCGGATGCGCCCGGCCCAGAATCCCCCGAAGCCAAGGCGGCACTCGATCAAGCTCGGCAACGTTTGCTGGCTTACTCGTCGATCCAAGCCAAACTGGTCGAGACGGTCGCTCTGACCAATCGCCGCTTCACGATCAACGGCACCTATCTGCAAGGTGGCGGCGGTGATTTGAAATTGCGGTTGGAATATCAAGTGAAATTGGGAGACACCGAAGGCTCGATTCTGGAAGTCTGCGACGGTCAGGTTTTGTGGAGCCGCCATCAGATTGGTAGCGACGTCCGCATCTCGCGCCGCGACGTTCGCCAAATTCAGCAAGCCGTCGCCGACAACGGTCTGTCCGACAATTTTGTCACCGTCGACTTGGGCTTCGGTGGTCTCCCCGGTTTGCTGGCGTCGATCGAGCAGTCGATGCAGTTCGATCACTTCAAAGAAGACACCGCCGATGGCCGCAAGCTGTTCGTCATCGAAGGTGGCTGGAAACCGAACATGATGAAAATTTGGCAGGGAAAAAATCCCGAAGCTCCGCTGCCCGATTACGTGCCGTCGCGCATTCGGGTGTATCTCGACGGCGAGTCGTACTTTCCAGACCGCATTTGGTATCTCGGTCGCAATGCTGATCAGTCGCTGCGACGCAAGGTCAGCCTCGACTTCTCTGAGATTCAAACAGGCGTTTCGATCCCGGCGGCGAAGTTCAAATTCGTCCCACCCGATGGCGTGTTCCCCGAAGACGTGACGCCAGTGTTCATCGAACAGATCAAACAGCGCCGGCAAGTTCGCGAGACCGATAAGGAATAGAGCCGTGCGGACTTCCTGACTTCAACAGCCTTATCAGCCGGAACGCGCTCGCCCGGATGATTCATGGACTCCTCATGGAGGAAGCAGGCTGCCGCGAAGTAACCCGACGCGTCAGCGAGGGCGAACCGTGACGACGCCCTCGCTGACGCTTCGGGTTACTAAATCACCATGAATAATCCCGGCTAGCGTCCGGTTCGAGAGTCGATCGACATTCCGAATCGGACACGAGCGCGTTCCGGCTGATTTTCCGCGTGACAGACAGCAACATCGGGAAGTTGTTGCGGCTTCGGTACTGAAGTTCCAATCCGCTGCGGCGGACTGAGCCATCACCCAGACCGATTCAAGCTTCAAAACTACTGCGCGGTCAACCTGCCAGTTCGACGAGACGACTCATCGCAATCTCCGGTTCGTCGCCTTTCCCCGAATCTCTGGTCCCGAACTCCTAACCGCTAGCCTTTCGCTGACTGCCAGTGCCGACATCGGATGCGGCAACATCAGCCGGTTTGTCGAGCGATTTTGAAGGGGGACAGGAACTCCGTCCGAAATGAATGGCTACGCGAGGCGCGCGTTCGCCCTTCGCGGTCTTCTTTTCAAAAGGTGGAGTGCTCATGGACTTCTTCCAGAATGCCACGGACGACCAGATTGCGTTGATGGGATGCTTTGTGGCGCTGGTGACGTCGGCGGCTTTGATGTACGTCAGCGTGTTTCTCAATCGGACGCAGCGCAAGACTCAGATGCGCCGAGACGCCGGTCACAGGATGCCGTTGTCCGTTCGCGAGGAACGTGCGACGCAGCCGGTTGAAGTGAAAACTCGCAAGGTTGCTTAACTCCGTGAGGCAAGCGGCTGGCTAAGAAGTCCCACAGAGAAAAGTAGGCGAGTCACTCCGTGACTCGAAGATTCCCGTCACGAAGTGACTGATCGACTTTCTTCGCAGCCAGTTTTGAATCTGCATACATTTCTCAGCGGGTCTACTTAGCTCAATGAAAATTCACGAGCCGGTTGTCAAACGGCTTCTCATGACACACGATTCCGCCTGTGTTTGACTCGAATCGCTGGCGAAGCGACGAGTTCCTCCACGTCGAAGGAGACTTCTTATGCGTCCGATTTGGAAAACCGTTGCAGTCTTGAGTCTGTTGTCGATCGGCTATGTGCTGGGTGCGAATGGTGCGTTGAGTCCGAAGTCATTGCGAGCACAAGCGGCGGCGGAAGGTGGCCCATCGGCCGAGTCGCTGAAGAAACTGCAAGAGGCGTTCTCCGCGATCAAAGGTGCGGCCGAGACGCTGGAACAAGAGAACCTTTACGTCCCCGCGACCACGCAGCTCAATGTTTTTGCGGTGATGGCCGGAGGACTCAATGCCGTTCAAGATTTGGAAGATGCTCGTGGTGTCGATCCAGAAACGTTTGCGTCGCTCTATGCCGGTGAAGCGAAGCCGGACATCAAGGAACATCTCGACCACGACGAACAAGGACGCCTGACCTACAAAGGCAAAGTCGTTCGCATCTATCCGAAACAGAAGATGAAGAAAATCTTCCAAGACCGGACTCGCCTGGGTTCCGGCTCGTCGAAGAAGTCATAATCGGGCGATACGTCGTCGCATCAGAACTGGCGTGAGGCTTCGACGGCGAGGACATCGCAGCGCTCGTTCTCGGCGTGGCCGCTGTGTCCTTTGACGACCTTGAAGCGGACTTGGTGTTTGGCCAGCAGCGCGTCGAGCCGTTGCCAGAGTTCGAGATTCTTGACCTCGGCCCAGCGCGAGCCTTCGCGGCGTCGCCAACCGTTCTTCTTCCAGTTCGGCATCCAACTGGTGCAGCCGTCGGCGACATACTTGCTGTCAGTGACGACCTCCACGACGGTCGGCCGACTGAGCGACTCCAATCCAGCGATGACGCCCATCAGTTCCATCTGATTGTTCGTCGTGTTGGACGCGCCGCCGGAGAGTTCCTTCTCGGTTTTGCTGGCGGGATGTCGCAAGATGCAGGCCCAGCCACCGGGACCAGGATTGCCGCTGCACGCGCCGTCGGTGAACAACAACACTTCGGCGGGAGTTTCGTTTGGCATGAGTCGTCGTCGAGCAGTCGGCTTAGCGTTCGCGGAAAATAATTCGGCCGCGATTGAGATCATACGGCGAGACTTCGACCTTCACTTTGTCCCCAGGGACAATGCGGATAAAGTGCTTCCGCATCTTGCCGGCGACGTGAGCCATCACAAGATGGCCGTTCTCCAACTTGACGCGGAACTGGGTGTTGGCCAGAGCCTCGACCACAACGCCTTCAACTTCGATCGCCTCTTCTTTGGCCATACTGGGGGATTCTCTCGCGAGAGCCAACGAACTTTTGGGGATGAACTCCGGTTAGGGGGGCGGCATTCTGGCGTTCACGCCAGCGGTTTGCCAGCCACAGCATTCACTCTTCCGTGGTCTCCTCCGAACTGTTTCAGCGAATGATGGGATGATTGATGACGACCTGTCTGATTGGTTTAGGCGGCAATGTGGGCAACGTGCCGCAGACGATTGTCGGTGCCTTGCAGTTGCTGTCGCAGTCGCCGGGAGTGCGCGTCGAGCGGTGGAGTTCGCTGTATCAAACCGCTCCGGTGGGGAACGCCGCCGGTTCAGAATTCACGAACGCCGCCGCCCAATTGGAGACGACACTCTCCGCCAAAGAATTGTTGGACTGCCTCTTGGCTGTCGAGAATCAGTTTGGCCGCGAACGATCCGTCGTCTGGGGCCCACGCACGCTCGACCTCGATCTGCTGTTTTTTGGCGACGAGATGATCAGCGACCCGCCGGTGTTGTACGTGCCGCATTCCGGTTGCTGGTATCGGAGGTTTGTGCTCGATCCGCTGTTTGAACTGGTCCCGGATTTCGTGCATCCTGAGAAACGACTGACGATCGCCGAATTGCGAGCCCGGCTGCTGGCTCGGCCGTTTCGAGTCGAGGTGTTGGATTTGTCGCGCTCGGTCGACGCCGTATTGCCGTCGTTGCAATCGCAGTTTCCCGATGCGGTGTTGCGAGCGATCCGGCAGCCGGACGAAATCAGCCCTGACGATCAGGGTTTAGTCATCCGCGTTGATTCTGGGCCGTTGCCGCCGTGGGCCGCGCCGTGTAAGTCGCGAGTTGGTTGGCTCGACATCAGCGGTCGAATGGGAGATCGCCAGCAAAAGCTGATCAACGTGCTGCGCTCGGTCGGCTTGTAGCGAACGTTCTCGGCACGACTTCACGCTGCTAGAGTCCGCCTCGTTCGTGCGCGATCCAATGCGCCGATCGGATGCCGTGAGACACTTCAAGGGAGGACGTGTGATGTTGACGATGGATTGCAAATTGAAAGTTGCAAATTGCAAATTGCAAATTGGGACGCTGTTGGTTTGGGCAACGTTGATGCTCGGAACGATGCGTCCGGTGTCGGCGGCGGAACCGAAGCTGGTTACTTCGATCGAGGGGATCACTGAGTATCAGCTCGACAACGGTCTCAAGGTGCTGCTCTTCCCGGATGAATCGAAGCCGAGCGTCACAGTGAACCTCACGATCTTTGTTGGCTCGCGGCACGAAGGGTACGGCGAGGCGGGGATGGCTCACTTGCTGGAGCACATGGTCTTCAAAGGGACGCCGACGTTCGCGGACATCCCGAAGGCGCTCAAGGATCGCGGGGCCGATTACAACGGCACGACGTGGCTCGACCGCACGAATTATTTCGAGACGCTGCCGGCCAGCGACGACAACCTCGATTTCGCGATCAAGCTGGAAGCCGATCGCATGGTCAACAGCTTTATCAAAGCGGAAGACCTCGCGTCCGAGATGACCGTCGTCCGCAACGAATTCGAG
>JAYVQJ010000409.1:0-2166 GCA_043777235.1 Planctomycetia bacterium | reverse complement strand
CGATTCACAAACTCGAACACATCAACGATGGTCGCTACGGCAACAGTTGGAGTTGGATTTCCAACGAGCCGGGGCGCGGCTGGGTCGAACTTGAATTGCCGCAGGTGTTCGAGATCGACCGCATCGTCTGGAGCCGCGATCGTGAACCGGCTCAGTACAAAGACCGCACTGCCACCAAGTACGTCATTGAGGTCTCCGCCGATCGTGAGAATTGGCAGACCGTCGTCACGTTTCCCGATCTGAAACTCACCGCGCTGTCGTCTGATGACAAGGCTCGTCTCGAACGACTCACCGCACAGCGCACGTCGTTGCAAAAGACGTTGAGCGAATTGACCGCCGTGCCCTCGGTCTACGCCGGCCGGATGATGCCTCCCGAAGAAATTTTTCGTTTGCATCGCGGCGATCCGATGCAAAAACGTGAGCCGGTCGCGCCGACGGGTCTCGCGTCGTTTGGTGTGACATGGCGATTGGATATCAACGCGGTCGAGACTCAACGCCGAGTGCAACTCGCGAAGTGGGTCAACGATCCCGCCAACCCGCTGACTGCGCGAGTCATCGTCAACCGACTTTGGCATTACCACTTCGGCACCGGCCTCGTCGATACGCCGAGCGACTTCGGACTCAACGGCGGCAGACCGTCGCATCCGGAGTTGTTGGATTGGATGGCGACGGAGTTGATAGGGAGATGGGGTGATCGGGAGATAAGGAGAGAAACAGATCCGTTTTCTCGCCCCATCTCCCGATCACCCCATCTCCCCATCACCTCCACGCTCAAGCGTCTGCATCGTCTCGTCGTCACGTCGGCCACATACCGCCAGGCGAGTGTTCCGCGCGAGGATGCACTCGCGGCCGATGCGGGATCGCGGTTGCTATGGCGGTTCCCTCCTCGGCGACTGGAGGCGGAAGAGCTGCGCGACGCGATCCTCGCGACCAGCGGGCAGTTCGATCGGCGCATGAATGGAGCGGGGTTCGATCTCTTCGAGCCGAACGTGAATTACGTTCGCGTCTTCAACTCGAAGCAAGAGTTCGTTGCGGCGACCGATTTCCGCCGGATGGTTTACTCTCACAAGCATCGAATGCAGCTCGACGACACGTTTGGTTCCTTCGACTGCCCGGATGGCGGACAAGTCGCTCCCCGGCGGAATTCGTCGAACACGCCGCTGCAGGCGCTCAACCTGCTCAACAGTCGCTTCTTGGTCGAGCAATCGGAACTGTTCGCGGCGCGAGTGCGGGCCGAAGCTCGCAGCGAGGCGGTTTCTCAAACAGCGACCGCGATTCAGTTGGCCTTCGGCCGCAAGGCGAACTCAGATGAAGTGGCCTCAGCGGAACAGCTCGTGCAAGCTCACGGCCTGACGGCTTTGTGCCGAGCCTTGCTGAACGCGAACGAGTTTTTGTTCGTGCGCTGAAATCGCTGTGTGCCAACAATTCAGAGCAAAAACGATGTCTTGCAGCAGTCGTAGGTTGTCTTTCGGAGCAAGCATTTTTGAAACGCAGAGGCCGCAGAGAGAACACACGCAGAGTTCGCAGAGAACTCTTTGCGAACTCTGCGCTCACCTCCGCGAACTCTGCGTTTCAAAAAAAGGCCATTTCAAGATAGTTCGACACTGCCAGGAAAATTTGTCGCACCCTGAATATCGACTGTCGCACCTTGAAATCGACGTGACGTCGTCGGGCTACAGCCGATCTGCGAGTCTTCGCTATCATTCGCCCGTCTTCTAAAGGTCAACCACAAAGGAGTCTCCCTTGGACCTGCCCCGCAATCCCACGCGAGCCGTGCGCATCGGCTCGATCACGATCGGCAAAGATCATCCCATCGCCGTGCAGAGCATGACGGCGACGCACACGACGAACATCGACGCGACTGTCCAGCAGGTCAACGAGATCGCCGCCGCTGGTGCGGATGTCATCCGCATCGCCGTCGATAGTAAGCAAGATGCCGCCGCTCTGGCCGAGATTCGCAAACAGACGAAAGCCAACCTCTCCGTCGATTTGCAGGAGAACTATCGGCTCGCGGAACTGGTTGCTCCGCACGTTGACAAGCTGCGCTACAACCCCGGGCACCTTTATCACCACGAACGCGAAAAGCTGTGGCAGGAGAAGGTCCGTTATCTGGCGCAGGTCGCGACCGACAACGACTGTGCGATTCGCGTCGGTGTGAACAGATCG
>JAYVQJ010000408.1:0-8375 GCA_043777235.1 Planctomycetia bacterium | reverse complement strand
TACCGCCGCCTCGTCCTGGCTCACGGAGCGGATTCGCTGTCCTCGGTCGAGAACAATGTTTGCACCTCGTGCAACGTGTCGCTCTCGCCCCAGCAAGGGATGGAGTTGCGTGGTGGCAAGTTCATCTTCTGCATTAGCTGCGGCCGACTGATCTACGCACCATCGGCGTAACGTTGAACGCGACGTTTAGAATTCGCAGCGTGACTCGGCTAGCATCCTCTCGCGAGGGCAATCCCATGTCATCAACTGCCGGATCGTTGCCAACAACTCTGCCTCTTCGACTGCTGACGGTTCGCCGCTCGCAACAAAATCATTTGGCCAACTTCCGCCTCACCGTGTTTTGGAGAAACCCATGATTCGCAACTTAATGACGATGATCGCTCTCTTTGTTCCCGCATTTGTCATGGCCGCCGATGCTCCAGTGACGGCTCCACCCGAAGCGGCCGGGATGAAGGCGTTGTTTAACGGCAAGGATCTCTCGGGCTGGGACGGCGATCCACGGTTGTGGACTGTCAAAGAGGGTGTGATCCACGGCGAAACAACTGAGGCCAATCCGGCCAAGGGGAACACGTTCATCATTTGGAAGGACGGCACGACAAAAGATTTTGAACTGCGGCTGTCGTTCCGCTGCAACGCGGCGAACAACTCTGGCATTCAATACCGCTCGAAGCACATCGCTGACGGCAAGGTTGGCAATCAATGGGTTGTGCGCGGATATCAGCACGAACTCCGCAACGAATCCCAACTGCCAAACGTCGCGGGATTCATTTATGACGAAGGTGGCAAGCGCGGACGCATCTGCCTCGTCGGCGAACAGGTGACATGGGAGAAGGACGGCAAGAAGGTCATCAAATCCGATCTGATCGGTCAAGAAGGCTACAAAAAACTCTTCCAGCTCGACGACTGGAACGACGTGGTGATCATCGGCAAAGGGAATCACATTCAGCATTACCTCAACAACACGCTGGTCCTCGATTTCACCGACAACCATCCCGAACTCGCGCTGACCGAAGGCATCCTGGCCCTCCAACTGCACGCCGGAAAACCGATGTGGGCCGAGTTCAAAAACATCCGCATCCGCGAAATCAAATGAAGCGGCTGCCTCGAAAGTAACCGGCAGAGGCTGTGATTTGTTCGCCCCCGAACTTGCGTCAGGAGCGAAACAATCACAGCCTCTTTGGACCCACGGCACTTCCCACACAAATAAATGGCCTTCGGCGCAGACAAGATCGTTAAACCACGATAGGTTGCCCGCTGTTCTGGTCCCCGCGATGGGCGCGGTGGACTCTCATCTCGCCACGATCTCCGAAGGAATACAGACATGAAGACGAACGCGACTCTTCTCGTTTTGGCACTGACCGCCGCTCTTGTGATGCCGCGGTTGACTGCCGAAGAAAAAGACAAACTCAACGGAGCGAAGTGCGTTGTGGCGAGTGCTAAGGCCGCCAAAGAAGACAAGTCCGCCGAATATCGTGGAGCGAAAGTTTACTTCTGCTGCGGCGGTTGCCCTGAGGCGTTCGCCAAAGACAAAGCCAAGTTCGCCACCAAGGCCAATCATCAGCTCGTACTGACCGGCCAAGCCAAACAAGAGAAGTGCCCGCTCAGCGGCGAAGCGATCGACAAGGACAAGACTGCGGAAGTTGCTGGCGTGAAAGTCTCGTTCTGCTGCGGCAACTGCCAAGGCAAAGTCGAGAAGGCCAAGGACGACGAGAAGCTCGAACTGGCCTTTGCTGACAAAGCGTTCGACAAAGGCTTCAAGGTCGAGAAGAAGAAATAGTTCTGCGACCTGAGATCTGAATTCCAAGAGCCTGGCTTGTTCAACAAGCCAGGCTCTTTGCATTGTGAGAGTCTGGCAAGTTCAGCGGCGGTGACTGACACCGGATCGTGACTGGCGAGGTACTCAAGGCTCCGCGACCGCGCGGCTGTCGGCTCGTCACTGTGGATTCGGGCCAGTAATCTACGAACGGTTTCAGGTGCAGGCGGGCCGCCCGTACCACGTTTTTTTCGGGAGGTCATCTTGCAGACTTTTCAGATTCGTTGGCGATTGTCGGCTTCGATCCTGTTGCTTGTCGGTCTCGCCGCCTCACCGCAGGCCAGCTTGGCTCAGACGAAGGAGCCGGAGAAATCGACTCAGCCAGTTCGCGAGCAGGCGATTCCGTTGGCAGTCATCTGTGCCGCCGGATTTGAACGCTGGATGGGGAACATGGATTACCTCTTCGGTGCGATCGAACGCGAAGAGCTGTCCGATTACGTCGGCGGCAAGCTGTCGAAGGTCAACGACCTGAAAGGGTTCGATAAAGACAAACCATTCGGAATGCTGATCTTTTTGCGGCCGGGGCTGATTCCTCAGCCGTATCCGGTAACGTTCGTGCCGGTGAAGCAACTGTCCGATGTGCTGGGCACGATGGCCAACGGGCCGTTCAAAGTGAAGAAGATCGACGACACGCACTACGACTTGCTGGCCGGCAACACGACGTTTTATTGTCGCCTCGCGGGCGACTACGCCTGGATCGCGACTCAGGCCGATCAGCTCGATTACGACTTTCCCGACCCGCTCACGATCACGAAGCGACTGGCCGATCGCTACGACATCGCGCTGGAGTTCAATCTCACACAGGTGCCGGAAGGGATGAAGCACATCTTCCTCGACTTCCTGCGAGCCAGCACCGAGACCTCGATCCAGCAACGTGACGGCGAACCGAATACCGCTTATCAAATGCGACGGCTGAACGCGCTCGACACGCTCGATTGGCTCGACCAACTGCTGTTGCAAGGGGAGCGGCTGACGTTCGGCGCGAAGGTCGACTCGAAGACCAAACACGCGACGATCGAAATCGACGTGATGGCCAAACAAGACAGCGCGTTCGCGAAGGCTCTGCAAGATGTCGCCACTCGGCCGAGCTATTTCAGCAACGTCATCGAGGACGATGTGCCGCTGACGTTTTCGATGTCGGTGATGATGACTCCGCAGAATCAAAAGCGGTTCGCTGAATTTTTCGAGCACGCCGAACAAGACGCCGCCGAGCAACTGGTGAACGTCCTCGAAGGCAAGAAGACCGCCGAACCGAAGAAGCCGGAGAACGCCGCCGCGCCGCCGGCCGACGCTCCGAAATCAACCGGCTTGCCGAAATCAAAACGAGGAGCGACGGGTCACAAAGCTCCGAAGGCGAAGGTGCCCGTGCCTCCCGCGCTGCATGACATCTTCGAGTCACTGCGAGCCACCGCGAAAACGGGGCACGTCGATTTCTTCGTGCAGTTCATGGCCGACAGCAAGTCCGACGGTGCGCCGCAATTCTCGTTGATGGGTGGAGTGAAAGTCGCCGACGGAACCAAGTTCGCCGGTGGAGTCACGGAGATTCTGCAGCAACTCAAAGACCGGCCGGGGATGGCTCGGATGGACGTCAGCATCGACACACACGCCGGTGTCACGTTTCATCGAATCTCCAGCGACGGATTGGACAAAGACCCCGGCGCAGCAGAAACGTTCGGCTCGAAGCCGGCGGTTTATCTGGGAGTCGGTTCGCAAGCCGTATGGTTCGCACTCGGCCAATCGGATGCGCTGTCGCAACTCAAGCTGGTCATCGACCGGGTCAACACTGAGCCCGTGGCGCGTCCCGATCGCCGCGACTTCATTCCGTTTCAATTCCACATGCACATGAAGAAGTGGATCGAACTCGGCGAAGCCAACGGCGACAAACGAATGGAACGAATTGAGACCGCCATCTCCGAACAGGAAAAGGCACAGAAGGCTGCGGCTCAAGCCCAAGCGGCCAAGTCCGGCGATGCACCGAAAGCTCCCGCGAATGAAGCTGCGGCCAATCCTGGGCCGAGGCCGGCAGGTCAAGGCGGACGGACTCCGCAAGAGGCTTTTCGAGCACAGACGGCCGAGCAACGCCGAGCCGGAATGGCCAGTTGGAACTCCCTGCAAAAGAAAGCCTTCAGTGGCAACGACGACAAAGTCCGGATCGACTTCAAGCCGACCGATCAAGGGGCTCGCATTAAACTGCAATTCGACGAATCATTCTTGCGACTGATGGGCATCGGCATCTCGCGCGGGATGGACGGCAACATCGAAAACGAACGCAAGGCCGCCGAGAAACAACAGCAACAAGCGCAACCGAAGAAGTGAGCGAATGAGTCAGCGTCGTGAAATTGTGCTCGGAGTAACCGGCGGGATCGCGGCCTACAAAGCCGCCGACTTGTGCAGCAAGCTGGTGCAAGCTGGTCACGGCGTGACCGCCGTGATGACGGATGCCGCCGAACGCTTCATCGGCGCGACGACGTTTGAAGCTCTGACCGGCCGGCCGGTGCATCGCGGGATGTTCTCGCCGCAGGAAGGTTTTCATCAGGGGGAGCACATCGGCTTGGCTCGCCGCGCCGAGTTGGTTGTGATCGCTCCGGCGTCGGCCGATTTTATGGCGAAGCTCGCACAGGGCTTTGCGGACGATTTGCTGTCGACGTTGGTTCTCGCCACGACCGCGCCGATCCTGGTGGCTCCGGCGATGAACTGCGAGATGTGGGCCAAGCCGTCCGTGCAGCGCAACGTCGCGCAGTTGAAAGCAGACGGCGTCCACATCGTCGATCCGGGAAGCGGTTGGCTAAGCTGCGGCCAAGTCGGACAAGGCCGCATGGCCGAACCGGCGGAGATTCAATCTGCGATCGAAGGTCTGTTGGTGTGAATCGTCGACGAGTCACTCCGTGACTCGAACATTCGGGTCACGGAATGCCCCGACGACTTTGCGGGAGTCCTCGCGTTGAATCGAATCGTGAAAGCCGCGTTGCCTCCGGCCGTGTTGTTCGTGCTCGTCATTGCGGCGTGGCACTTCGGAGTTGTGGCGTTCGGCATCAAAGCATTCTTGGTCCCGAAGCCGAGCGGCGTGTGGCAGGCCACTGTCGAGAACCGCAGCGAGTTGATCACCGCGATTGGTCTCACGGCAGCAGCCGCGTTGCTTGGGTTCGCAAGCAGTCTGTTGATCGGCTCGCTGACGGCTTGTGTTTTTTCGCAGTCGAAGATGATTCGAAGTAGCTGCTATCCGTATGCGATCTTTTTGCAGACGGTCCCGATCGTCGCCGTCGCCCCGATCATCGTCGTCTGGTTCGGAGCGGGGTTTCACAGCGTTGTGTTGGTCTCGTTCATGATCAGTTTGTTTCCGATCGTCACGAACGTGACCAGCGGGATGCTGGCGGTTGATCCGGACTTGCTCGATCTGTTTGGCCTATATCGAGCATCTCGCTGGCAAGTGTTGTGGAAGCTGCGGTTGCCGCACTCGGTGCCGTTTCTGGTGGCAGGGGCTCGTACGTCAAGCGGCATGGCCGTGGTCGGCGCGATTGTCGGCGAGTTCTTCGCCGGTAACTTGGCCGAGCGTCACGGTCTCGGCTACATGATTCTGCAGGGGACTCAATTCAGCACGGCGAAACTGTTCGCGGCGGTAATCGCGTCGACTCTGCTGGGGATCACGATTTTCGGAGCGTCCACGTTCGCCGGCTCGACAGTTCTTGGCCGTTGGTCCGATCCGAAAGGTCGCCGATAATTCGCGAGCGAACGCCAGATTCCCGCGAACTAATTCGCCCACTCGGTACACCTTGTAGGATCGGTTGTTCGGCTCACGCGGGGCGGCGAATTCTGCGTGAAGGGGTCTCGCTCGCCGAGCCGAAAGGCGATGATTGCTCCACTATCTCTCCGCCACTAGACTGCCCTGCCGTTCTAGCCTCTGTGCAGTTGTTTTCGTCGCGGAGTCTGCTTTGCGAGCCATCATCAGCGACATTCATGGAAACCTCGAAGCCCTCGATTCGGTCCTCGCGGACATCAAATCGCAGGGGATCAAAGAGATTTATTGCCTGGGCGACATCGTCGGTTACGGCCCGAACCCGCGCGAGTGCATCGATCGAGTGATGCAGTGCGATCTCGTCATTCTCGGCAATCACGATCAAGGGGCTTTGTTCGATCCCGAAGGCTTTAACGCCGGGGCCGAACGAGCGATCTTCTGGACGCGGCAGCAGCTTGAAACTGGCGAGAACAGCGAACGCCGCTGGGAGTTTCTCGGCGAGTTGCCTCGCATCCGACGTGAGCCGGGGCTGTTGTTTGTGCATGGTTCGGCCCGCAATCCGCTCAACGAATATGTCTTCCCGGAGGACATCTACAATCAGCGGAAGATGGAGCGGATCTTTGGCTTGGTCGAGCGCTGGTGCTTCCAGGGACACACGCATATCCCCGGCATCTTCACCGAGGATTTGAATTTTTTGTCTCCGGAAGAGGTCAATTTCGAGTACCGGCTGACGAATCAGAAGCACCTCATTAACGTCGGCTCGGTCGGACAACCGCGAAACGGTGTGCCCGATTCTTCGTATGTCATCCTCGATGGTGATAAGCTGACGTACCGCCGCGTGAAGTACGACGTCGACACGACGGTCAAGAAAATTTACGACATCCCAGAACTCGACAACTTCCTCGGTGACCGTCTGCGAGACGGTCGTTAGGCCAAAAGTAGGCGAGTCACTCCGTGACTCGAATTTTCCGGTCACGGAGTGACCGGTCTACTTTCTCCTGTCGATTCGGGAATGTGATGAGGGGTGCGACCACGCACCCTTTTGTTTTTTATTAGGACTGCATCAGAAGCTGACATGGACCAACAACGCCGCCTCCTGACATTCTTCGTGCTCGCGTTCCTCATCCTGTATGGCTGGACGGTCGGGCCGCAGTGGTTTCCTGCGTTCTTCCCGCCGCCTGCCAAGCCGGTCAAGGTCGATCAAAAGCCGGATGACCCCGTCGTCCCCGGCAAAGGCGCGGACGAGAACAAAGCGGACAAGGGCGACAAACCCGATGCGGAAGTCGTCGCCGTCGCCGAATTCAAGCTCCCCGAGCATCCGACCAAGAGCATCGTGATCGGCTCGGATGAACCGAAGACCGGATTCGGTTTGAAGGTCACGCTCAGTACGGTCGGAGCAGGCATCGTCGCTGCCGAGTTGAATGACCCACGCTACAAGGCTCTGAAGCCGCACAAGGCTGGGGCCGACGTGCCGCAACTGAGTGTGCTCGGCAACGATCTGGAGAACGAACTCAAGCCGTTGACCGCTACTCCGCCAGTGACTGCCCAGCTTGCGATCACGGAGATCGACAAGAAGTTGCGAAAGCTCGATCCCGATGCGAGCCTCGCGCGGCTGAATTGGGAAGTTGTCACTGAAGACATCGAAGTCGCCGCCGAAGCGAAGGGAATTCCGAAGGGCGTCACGTTCGGCGTGAAGACTCCGGATGGTGTGTGGCAACTCCTCAAGAAGTACGAAGTCCGACGCTGGGAAAAGGCCGACGCGAAGCGCGATGAAGATCCGACGGGTTATCAACTCGCGATGCAGTTGATCTTCAAGAACCTTTCGTCCAAGGAACACACGGTCGTTTATGACCTGCAAGGTCCGGCCGGGTTACCGCTCGAAAACGCGGAGAATGCGAGCAAGTTCCGCGATGTGAAAGTTGGCTTCCGCGAACAGGACGGCGGACTCACTCCCGTTGCGGTGGCCGCAGCCAAATTGGTCAAGGATTCCGACAACGGCAAGATCGAAGAACTCAAAGCTGGCAACCGCACGGTGCAATACGTCGGGCTCGACACGCAGTATTTCACCGCTCTGATTCTGCCGCAGGATGCCGCTCAGAAGCAGGCCAGCTACCTCGAGTTCGCCAAGCCACAATTGGTCAAGCGACTCGCTCAGCCACGATTCTTGTCATTCATCTTTGGCGAAGAAACCGGCAAGAGCGAAGTCAGCGTGCAACTCCGATCCGTCGAACACACCGTGCCGGCCGAAGACGAGATCGCTCACGACTATCAAATTTATCTTGGACCGAAGCGTGTCGCGTTGCTGTCTCCGTTGGGGGCCGACAAGGTCATCGAGTTCAGCGGGTTCTTGTTCATTCCAGCGTCGCTGGTCGCGTGGATCGCCAGCATGTTGCTGTTGGTGCTCAACTTTTTTCACCGAGCCGGATTGCCATACGGTATCTGCGTCATGTTGCTGACGGTGCTGGTTCGCAGTTGCATGTTCCCCGTCAGTCGCAAGCAGGCGATCAACGCCAAGCGAATGAAAGAGATGCAACCGCGGCTTGCGGAACTCAAAACCAAGTACCCCGACGACAAACAAAAATTCGCCGAAGAGCAAATGAAGCTGTTCGCCGAAACCGGTTTCAATCCGCTCAGTGGCTGCTTGCCAGTGTTGATGCAACTGCCGATCTTCATCGGGCTTTATCAATCGCTGAGTAGCTCGGTCGATTTGCGACGTGCTCCGTTCCTGTGGTTCGACAACCTCGCTGCGCCGGACGCGCTCTTTCTGTTCCCGTTCAAGATGCCGTTCATGGGCAACGAATTTAATTTGCTGCCGATCATCACGACGAG
>JAYVQJ010000407.1:0-8383 GCA_043777235.1 Planctomycetia bacterium | reverse complement strand
CGGCTGGGTCGATTCTTGAAGCCGTTGTTGCTCGCGGTGCTGACGCTCGCGGTGTTGCCTTGTGTCGTTGAGTTCTGGCTGCGCTGGCAAGAGTTCCGCATCGGTCGGCCGATCCTCTCTGGCGATCCCAAGAACGATCTCCTCGCGCCGTCGTGGATGACACATCACCAGCTCAAGCCGTCGCGACAGATCAGGCTGAAAGATCCCGATACCGGCGAAACGTTCGACACTCAGACCAACAGCTTCGGCCTACGCGGATCGGAGCCAGCAATCCCAAAACCGAATGACACGATTCGCATCGTTGTGCTCGGCGACGAAACGATTCTCGGCTTGGAGGTTGCTGACGCGGAGACGTTCACCGCTCGGCTGCAAGAACAACTCACTGCCGCATGGCGTCGGCCGGTCGAGGTTATCAACGCGGCCGTGCCGGGGGATTGTCCGTTGATCTCCGCGTTGCGACTGCGGCATGAACTCGCGGCACTGCGGCCCGACTTGGTGATTTGCCACTTCGACATGTCCGACGTCGCCGACGATTATGTGCTGCGACGACTGACGGTGCTCGGTCGCAACGACGAACTGTTGGCCTGCCCGCATCCGCAACTCGAAAAGCCGGTGCGCGGAGTCGGTGAACAACTCGGCGATCACTTCTTGGTCGCACGGCTCGCAGAACGCAAACTGGCCAACTTCTGGCGCACCAAACGGCCGGAGAAACCGACTGATGACATCGACAATCCGCTCGCCAAGTATGCCTGGGTGATGGACGATCCCCCCGATTGGTCCGAGCACATTCAACGAGCGTTCTCGTCGTTAGCCGACGTCCACAAAGCAGCCTCGCTGTCATCCAGTCGGCTGCTGATCGTGACCAGCCCCGCGCCGTGGCAAGTTTCCGCGCGAGCCAGTTCCGGTGACAGTGTGCGTGCGTCGTACGGCATTGCCGACGGTGCGGTCTTTCAAAAAGATCTGCCATTCCGCTTGCTGGCCGACTTCGTCAAACAGCGCGGAATGGTCGTCTGCGATTCGTCGCGTGCGTTCCGCGACGCCGCCAATTCGGAACAGCTCTTCGCAACAAATGCTCCCCGGCTCTCCGCTGCTGGCCACGAGTTTTATGCGAGGATCGTGGCTCAATTCTTGGCGGAAAACAGTCACACGTTGCCCCCTCCTATCGCCAATGGCAACGCGCCGCCCGCAATCGAACGGCGTTGACAGACCAAGTCTTGTTGCCGAAGACTCCGCGTCCCCGTAGTCCCCGTAGGGTGGGTCGAGCCTCGCGAGACCCACCATCCTGTTTGTCGTTCGTATCAAATCATGGTGGGTCGCCCGTTGGTTGACCCACCTTAAGAAGAACAATGCCAGATCTTCAGCAATACGCTCTGACGACCGCTCAAAAGGCCCGCGCGGCATCGCGCGCGCTCGTCAGCATTTCGACGCAACAAAAGAACGCTTGGCTGAGCCGCTCGGCCGAGTTGCTGCGTATTCGTTCGGCGGAACTGATCGCGGCGAACCAGCAAGACATCGGCAAGGCTCCGGAGTTTGGACTCTCGGCCGCAGAGATTGATCGCTTGCGGCTGGATCAGTCTCGGATCGGTGCGATCGCCGATGCGCTGCGGGATGTCGTCGCTCTGCCTGATCCAGTGGGCGAGTTGATCGACAGCACGAATCGTCCGAACGGACTGCTGGTGACTCGCGTTCGCGTGCCGTTGGGGGTCATCTTTTTCATTTACGAATCACGGCCGAACGTGACCGTTGACGCGGCGGCATTGTGCGTCAAGAGCGGCAATGCGGTCATCCTGCGTGGCGGGAAGGAAGCCTTTCACAGCAATACGGCATTGCATCGAGTGTTGTCCGATGCGCTGCGCGACGCCGGGTTGCCGATTGATGCCGTGCAGCTTGTCGAGACGACCGATCGCGAGGCCGTCGGCCATTTCCTCAAGCTGCGCGAATGGATCGACCTCACGATTCCGCGTGGCGGGAAGTCATTGATCGAGCGAGTCGCCGCCGAAGCCACGATGCCGGTGATGAAACATTTCGATGGCGTCTGCCACGTCTTCGTCGATCGCACAGCCGACCTGACGATGGCAGAGAACATCCTCGTGAACAGCAAGTGTCAGCGGCCCGGCGTCTGCAACGCCGCCGAAACGCTGCTCGTTCATGCGGAGGTTGCTCAGACATTCTTGCCGCGCGCGGCCGAGGCTCTCGGTCAGCGCGGAGTTGAGTTGCGATGCTGTGCCCGCTCGCTGCCGCTGGTGAAACAGGGGATCGCTGCAACCGAGCAAGATTTCCGTACCGAGTATCTCGATCTGAAGTTGTCGGTGAAGATCGTCGATTCGCTCGACGATGCGATCCGGCACATCAATGACTTCGGCTCGCATCACACCGACGCGATCGTGAGTAACGACTCGGCCGCCGCCGAAAAGTTTTGTCGCGAAGTCGACTCCGCCGCGACGCACGTGAATTGCAGCACACGATTCAACGACGGCGGCGAATACGGATTGGGTGCTGAGATCGGCATCAGCACCGACAAAATTCACGCGCGCGGGCCGTGTGGATTGCGCGAACTCACCAGCTACAAATGGGTCGTCCACGGACAAGGACAGGTGCGAGGATGAGTGGTGAAACTCGAAACCCGAAATCCGAAATCCGAAGTTTCAGTTCTGCGCTGACTCCGTCGGAATTGGATGCGTTGCTTGGGCCACGAGCGGCGGAAGTCATCGAGCCGTCGCGTGCTGAAACCGCCAGTTCGACAACTTGCTGGGTAAGCTTCGCGGAGTCGTTCGCACGGCAACTGACCGCTCATTTGCGATCGCTCCTGCGTGCCGCCGTCCGAGTCACATTTAGCGGCGGTCGTGCGCTGACGGCCGACGCACTGACGACCGGACAAAACACTCGGAACATCGTGAGTCTCTGGCAATCGGAACGGTCGCTCGAACCGCTGGCGGTTTCGTTGTCACCCTCGTTGGTGGCGACCTTCGTCGATCGATTGCTCGGAGGCCATTCGGCTCCCAGCGGCGACGAATCCGATCTGTATCGTCCGCTGACGGAGGTCGATCATCAATTGGTCTCACGTTTGACCGAGGCCGTTCGATGCTCCCTATGCGAGCCGTCCGAATTGGCGTCACCGTTGGAACTGACGGAACTGCCGGCAGCCTCGAATTTATCCGGCGATGCTTGGTTTCCGGATAGCTCGCTCGTGAGATTGTCGTTTGATCTGCGCTTCGTGCAGGGAGGCGGGACACTTGAGCTTTGGTTGCCGATCGAAGTCGCCGAGATGCTCGCGGATCATCCGATTGCTCAGGCATCGCTCACTCACGCGACGGCCAATGGTGACGGAATCGCATCGAAGCGATCGACGATCGTGGCGCAGATGTGTCAGACATCGTTGCCGCGCCGCGAACTGCAATCGCTCGGTGTTGGTGACGTGCTGTTGATGCCTGCGAATGGCGATCAGTCGGTGCAAGTGTTCGTCGATGGTCAGCCGAAATATGACGGCGTTGCCGGAGCGATCGCGGGGCACAAAGCGATTCAGTTGACGAACACGATTTCAGTGCGAGCATCGTAGCTGCTCGGTTTTCCAGTTGAACCGCGGAATTCCCCGAAGAATCCGCAGCTTCTTGACGGACCTGTCGAACGCAACTACAAGTTTCGCCTCTTCAGTTCGGGCTGACGAATGGTTCGTTGGTTCCATTGATCGACTCAAGTGCCGAGGAACGCAGCAATCGACAACAAGTCCCAAAGGCTCAACGAGCAGATTCGGATCACGCCCATCCGAGTCGTCGACCAAAATGGCCACATGCACGGCGTCATTCCCACGTTGGACGCGCTGACACTGGCACGCGAGGCCGGGCTTGATTTGGTTGAAGTCAGCCCGAACGAGCGGCCTCCCGTCTGCCGTATCATGGACTTCGGAAAGTTCAAGTACGAGCAGAAGAAGAAGCACGCCAACAATACCAAGACGCACCAAACGCAGCTCAAGGAAGTTCGGCTGCGGCCCAAGACCGGCGAGCACGACATTGAATTCAAGGTCAAGCAAGCTCGGACGTTCTTGGAGCACAAGGACAAAGTGAAGGTCAACGTCCAATTCAAAGGCCGCGAAAACGCTCACCACGAGCGCGGCCGCGAGGTGCTGGATCGGTTCGTCTCCGGCCTGGAAGACATCGCCAAGGTCGAACAGACGGCGAAAATGGACGGTGCGAAAAACATGTCGGTTGTTTTGGCTCCGAAATAGCCTGCTCGACCCATGTTGTGCCGATCAGAGGCAAGATGCTTCCCCCACGGAATCCGGGACGGGATCAGTGGAAAGGAACGGGATCGCTCTCTATAGTGCCCCGCTCTTTCGGCCTGCCTGCCTGCGCAGGGGCCGTGAAATTGTCGATTTTTGTGGACCTCGCGACCATCGAGTTCAATATGCCGAAGCAGAAAACTCATAAGGGAATTAAGAAGCGCTTCACGGTCACGGCGAAAGGCAAAGCCAAGCACCGTAACGCGAATCGAGGCCACTTGCTCAGCGGAAAGTCCGGTAAGAGCAAGCGTCAAAATCGCGTCGATGGCGTGCTGGACAACTACCATGCTGACCGCATCGTCGAGGCGTTGAGGCCCATTCTGTAACTGACACGTCGATTTGAAATCTTCGATTTCGAGTTCGACAATTGCTCATTGAAAGTCTGCCATGCGTATCAAGTCGGGTTCCATTCGTCACCGCAAGAAGAAGCGGATCTTCAAGGAAGCGGAAGGCCGAGTCGGTGGTCGTCGCCGTCTGTGGCGAACAGTCATCGACGGAGTCATCAAAGGCCGCGTCTACGCCTACAAGGGCCGCAAGCTCAAGAAGCGAGACATTCGCGCCCTGTGGATCACACGTTTGAATGCAGCCTGCGGAATGCGCGGCCTGTCGTACTCGCGATTCATTCACGGATTGAAAGTTGCGAACATCGAATTGAACCGCCGCACGCTCAGCGAGTTGGCGATTCGCGAACCGCAAGTGTTTGACGAGATCATCGCCCTGGTGAAGGGAGCACTCGCCCAGGCGGCCTGAGCCTCAACCGACTACTGATCGAGAACACTCAAGGGCGAAACCAGCGCTGAGCCGAATTGCTCAACGCCAGTTTCGCCCTTCTCGTTGGATGTCACATGGACTTGCTTCAACAGTACGAAGACTTCGCGAACGCCGCCTTATCCGCACTCGCAGCGGCAAACGATGCGGCGGCTGTTGAAGCGGCTCGCGTTGAGTTTCTCGGCAAGAAGAGCGGCCGGATTAAGGCGTTGCAGGACTTGCTCGGCAAAGCGACACCGGATCAGCGACCGGTACTCGGTGCCAAGTTCAATGAAGTCCGGCAACGAGTCACCGCCGCGCTCGAAGTTCGACAACAAGAACTCGCGAAGCCGAAGGCGTCACTGACGGCGATCGACATCACCTTGCCGGGTGAGCCCATCAAACTGGGTCGGCGGCATCCGCTCACGCAAACGATGGACGAGTTCCGCGACATCATCGGCCGCATGGGGTTCACAGTTGCTTATGGCCCGGAACTCGAAGACGAATGGCACAATTTCGAGGCGCTCAACATTCCGCTCGATCATCCGGCCCGCGATCCGCTCGACAATTTTTATCTCGCCGCCGCGAAGACCGCGGCTGGCGGGCCGGTGTTGCTTCGCAGTCAAACATCGACCGTCCAAATCCGAGTGATGGAGAAATCGAAGCCACCGATTCGGATCGTGTCGCTCGGCCGCGTTTATCGCCCCGACACAATCGACGCGACGCATTGCTGCATGTTCCATCAAATGGAAGGCCTGATGGTTGGCGAAGACGTCACGATGGCGCAGCTCAAGACCACGCTGCGGCTGTTCGCGACGACGTATCTCGGCCGAGGCGTGACGATCCGCTTTCGACCGAGTTTCTTCCCGTTCACCGAACCCTCCGTCGAAGTCGACATGAGCTGGGGTGATGGCTGGATGGAAATCGGCGGTGCGGGAATGGTCGATCCCAACGTGCTGCGTGCAGTCGGCTTCGATCCAGAGAAAGTCAGCGGATTCGCGTTTGGTTTCGGCATCGAGCGCTTCTGTATGCGGCGTCACAACATCACCGACATCCGCCGCTTCTACGAGAACGACGTGCGATTCCTCAGCCAGTTCTAATTTCGAGCGTGGTGATTCATCGCGGCACTTCCTGGCCTTTCACCGCGCTGCAATCGCGACGTTTGGCCATCGAGCGGGAAATCAGGTTGTGTCCTCATTTGTGTGGCCCGGCGTCGCCGACACCGGGAAGCAGGTTTCTGCGAAACCCGCCCACACCTGATTAAGACACGAACGGGAAACGCTGATCGCTCAGCAACAGGCTCGCGTGCAGTCGCTCGTCGAGACCATTCGCGCCGAACTGGCGGAGGCTCGCCGTGCTCGCGAAAGCGCAATCGCATTTCCCGATAACAAAAGTCGAAGTGATCTACAACGGCGAGGTCATTGCGAACGTGCCGATCTCGGAGAGCAAGCAACAAGCCGCTTTGGAGAAACCGATCAAGCTCGATCGCAGCGGCTGGCTGTCGCTGCGTGCGTCCGGGCCGGGCCATGTCGATCATCCGGTCGGTTCGCTGGACGCGCACACGAGTCCGATTTACGTCCACGTCGCCGGCAGCCCGCTGGGAAGCCGTGCCGATGCGGAATACTTTTTGAAATGGATTGACCGTCTGTCGCTCGCACTGCGGCTGCGAGACCGCGTGCCCAACGACGAACAGCGAAAGCATGTGCTGAACCAACTCGAAGCCGTACGAGCTGTCTATCTGAAAATCGCACAGAGCGGACGATAGACGGGGAGCCTGAAGCCCGCCGCCACCTTGACACCGCAGCACCTCCGACGTAGTCTACTATCATGATAGTAGACTAGGAGTGCTAGCCATGTTCTTCACGATTGATCCGGACAATGGGTTGGCGATTTACGATCAGATTCTGCGGCAGGTGAAATTCGCCGTCGCCAGTGGAGCCTTGCAGCCCGGACAGCGAGTGCCGTCGTTGCAGGAACTGGCGACGACGCTGGCTCTGAATCCGAACACCGTCGCGCGGGCGTATCGCGAGCTACAAGCCGAAGGGGTGCTCGAAATGGTTCGAGGCATCGGCTTGGAGATCAGCTCGAAAGCGGTCAAACGCTGTCAGCAGGATCGTGATGCTTTGATTCGCGAGCGGTTGCGGTCGGTGCTCGTGGAAGCTCGACAGAGTCAGCTCGAAGACGGCGAACTGCAAGCGATGTTCGACGAAGAGTTGTCCGCCTCAAGACCCAAATCCGGCCGAAAGCCGAAAGCCGATGGCCGATAGCCGTCATCCTTTTTTCATCGAAAGAAACACGATGAAGACCATGTTCCGGTTAACCAATGTCACGAAACGATTCGGGAAGACCGTCGCGCTGGATGAGGTCACGCTGGAAGCGCCGCCGGGGACCGTCGTCGCATTGCTGGGCGAGAACGGTGCGGGGAAGACGACCTCGTTGAAGATTCTGCTTGGTCTGTGCGACCCCGATTCGGGCGAAGCGGAAGTGTTGGGCCTGAAGAGCCGGCGGCAGGGACGCGAGATTCGCCGCCGTGTCGGCTATGTCCCGGATCGGCCGCAGATGTACGGCTGGATGACGGTCGATGAAGCGGGCTGGTTCGCGGCAGGGTTTCACGAGCCGAGTTCCTATCAGCAGTTCTGCAAGTTGGTGAAGCGGTTTGAACTGACTCCGAGCCAGAAGTTGAAGACGCTGTCGAAGGGACAGCTCGCGAAGGTGTCGCTGGCGGTCTCGATGGCTCACGAGCCGGAGTTGTTGATTCTCGACGAGCCGACATCGGGGCTCGATCCGATCGTGCGTCGCGACTTCTTGTCGAGCATGTCGGACGTCGCGGCCGAAGGTCGCACGGTGTTGCTGAGCAGCCATCAAATTCACGAAGTCGAGCGAGTCGCCGACATCGTCGCGATCCTGCGACACGGCAAGCTGGTCGTCAGCGAGCGTCTCGACGATCTGAAACAATCGGTGCGTGAGGTGACGCTGACGTTGCCAAGCGGCTCGCCCGATCCGGTGAGCTTCCCCGGCAAGCTGATCAGTCAGCAGCGCATCGGCCAACAATGGCGAGCACTCGTTCGCGACGTGACCGACGACGAACTCTTGAGCCTGCAAGCTCGCGCAGATTTCGCTCGCGTCGATGTGCGCGTGCCGTCGCTCGAAGAGATTTTCGTGGGCTATCTGCATCCTGACAAAGTACCGGGTGCAGGAGGGACTTGGACGCCGGCAGAAGAATTGGCTCTTGGCGAGCCGGCGGGCGTCAGCCCCCGGACGTCATCGGACGCACAAACCTAGCGAGGTTGCACCTCAAACCAAATCAGCCGGCACGCGCTAGCGTCCGGTTCGAGAGTCGATCGACGTTCCGAACCGGAC
>JAYVQJ010000406.1:0-2174 GCA_043777235.1 Planctomycetia bacterium | reverse complement strand
GCCTTCCCCGCATACGCCGTCCCATGAAACTTGTCGAGCATCGGCTTGGGATCGAACGTGTCCACCTGCGAAGGCGCACCATTCATGAAGAGAAACACGCAATGCTTCGCCGCCGCCGTTCCAAAATGCGGAGCCTTCGGAGCCAACGGATGCAACTCGCTCGCCGCCTCTTTGACCGCCGAGCCACTCTCGCCACGAGCCTCCTTCACGAAGAACCCATCCCGGCTCAACAAATCAATCAATGCGAGACCCGCGAAGCCGCCGCCAGCCTCCCACAAAAACTCGCGCCGAGTCCGCCCGCAAGGAGTCACGTTGGGGATGAAGCGATGAAGCATGGCAACCTCCGATCACACTCAACGGCCAAATTACGTCACGAGTGCCGGTAATCGAAACATCAAGTCGATATTCTTATGCCGTGTCCGTTTTTCTGCACTCCACGATCAAGGATTTCCTCCGATGGCATCTCGCTCAGCTTGGCTGTTGGTTCCGGCTGGCCTTGCTCTTCTGAGCGTGGCGGTGACGGTGTCACAGCCACGCCTGCCAAGATCGGCGAGTACGAGCGTTTCTCCGGGTTGGCAGGATGACCTTGAGGCAGCGTTCAAAGTGGCTCGGCGATCGGGGCGAGATGTGCTGGTGAATTTCACGGCGAGGCGATATTGCCATGCCTGCACGTTGCTGAAGAAACAGGTTTTGATGCAGCCGGAGTTTTTGGATTATGTCCAGACTCGGTTTGTCCTCGTTGAGATCGACAAAAGCATTCTGGAAGATGACGCGACAAAGACAGAGAAGTTGCGGCGCATGGAGGCTTGGCAGTTTCAGTATCGGGCGGGCAGCGTTCCCACGGTGTTCTTGCTGGACGCAAACGGCCGGCCGTACGGGATCACTCACCATCGGGACAGCGGGCCGGGCAAGTTCGTCGAGTTCTTGTCGAAATGCCAAATCGCTCGCGAACGCCGCGACGAGTTGTTGAAGCAAGCGAGCACTCTCGCCGGATCGGCGCGAGCGACATTGCTCGATGAAGCACTGTCGGTCATCGACGAGGTGTTATCAGACGACGTGACGCTCGATGAACCGCCGCTGACGGTCTTTCACGCCGCTGAGATCGACGAAGTTCTGCGGCTTGCGCCAAACGCGGAATCGCCGCTCCATCAAAAGTACTCGCAGTTGCGGAACGACGCGGCCGAAGCTCAGTCACATAACGTGCTGTCACGGAAGTTTGATGAGATTGCGGATGCCGACGGAAAAGATGCTGCCGTCAAATACGCGGACGAGCTTCTCACGCAGACCACTGACAAGGCACTCATCAAGCGGCTCAAGAGATACCGCCGTTTCTATCTCGAACATGCCGACCGCTTCCAAGAGGAACTTGACCAGGTGCGAGACGAATTGCGCGACCCCGAATTGACGGCAGACGAACGACATTGGCTTGAAGATCGCGAGAAGTTCAGTCTCGGCAGGTTGGGGCGGCGCGACGAAGCGTTGGCCATCCTTCACCGTTGGATTGTCGAGGCGGGTGACGACCGCGTGAAGAAACGAAAAGCGTTTGAAGACATGGGGCAGTTCCAGTGGAACAATGAGGAACGCCGAGAGGCCGCCGCTGCGTTTGAGACCGCCGCTGAACTGTCCGACGACGGCTCGGAAGAGTGGTGGGAGAACAAGGGCATGTCCGCCTGGGGATTGATGCTCGGCCAAGATCACGAGGCCGCGAAACAAGCGCACCTGAAACTGCTTGGCCGTGCGGACTTGCCCGCCGATTACAAGCCGGGAGTCTTGCTGCGGCTCATCGAAAGCATGTTGGCGTTGGGTGACCGCGCAGCGGCCGAGATGCTGCGACCAGAATTCCAACGAGCGATTGATGAATGTCCGAAGGACTTGAAGGATTCAGACTACGACAAATGGATGCTCCAAAAATGCAACCAACTTTTCTCGACGACACACAGCCGCCGTCGGAGAAGTGACTCCCCGGTCTTACTTGTGCAAGCCAGCACGCATGCCGTGAGTCGTCGTCCGCCGCCGGCTTGAGCAGGCGAAGCCAAGATATCCAATGTCTGTCCGAGCCGTCTTCCGCCAACCTTTGGAGTGCGGTGTGTCAGCACCGCTTTGGATTGCTTTGGAGCTTTTGGCTTTGCATTCCGCTGGTCCGTTCACAAGTCAACTGCGATGAAAGATCCAAA
>JAYVQJ010000405.1:0-2177 GCA_043777235.1 Planctomycetia bacterium | reverse complement strand
CGCCCGGATTCGCCGAGGTGGGACTCACCGTCTCCGTCGCCGTGACGGTCGCCGACAACAACGTCCGATCCTCCAACCGCTCCAAAGCCGCCACCCGCTGCTGTCTCCCCGCCACTCGCCCCTGCAACCGCGCCGGCCTCCGCACACCATTCAACGACTGACGCAAACCACCCAGCAATCGAGCAAACGTAAACAGCATTTGTAAAACTCCTTGAAGTTGAATCGCCAAACCAACGCAATGATCCGCTTTGCAAACCGATGCTGATGATGGATGCTAAGTAGGTTCGTAGTGAAATGTAGACCAGTCACTCCGTGACTGGAATCTTCGAGTCACGGAGTGACTCGCCTACTTTTCTCGCGGGTCTACTTAGACGAAATCATCAGAAGTGGTGTTTCTAGGCGTTGTGGTTTAACCCGACACGGAGGGGAAGTCTGACCGAATTTTGTTCGGTCACTCAATGCCAGTTTTGAATCTTTGGGACAGTCTCCCGAACGTTTGTGCGGCGCAAGAATCTCGCATCTGATTGGCGGCGTGCGGTTCCGCCGTGAACTTGGCTCGTCGCGTTCTTTATACCTCGCACGGCGCAATTTGAGGTAAGTCCCTCATCAGCCGGAACGCGCTAGCGTCTAGTTCGACTGTCTGACTTACCGTAGATATTTTCAGCGGGCTTTCTTCTTCGCAAGTCAGACAGTCGAACTAGTTCGGAACGTCAATTGACTCTCGAACCGGACGCCAGCGCGTTCCGGCTGATTTGACAAAGCCTCACTGTCGCCCAGGCCCTTGTGGCCTGGATCATGATTGCGAAAGAGACGAATCGACCGACCCACAAGGGGTCGGGCGACAGCGCAGTTTTCAAATGGAAAGCGGATCCGTACACAGCCGACAAATCAGGCCACATCGGGGCAATAAAGTTCCGTTTTTTGAAAATGAGGATCGAAATTCGGAGAGGACGGGCCTCGACGGCCCGACGCGCCCGCGAGAGATTTCATCGAATCCATTCCAGTTCTCTCGCGCGTCGGGCTGATTGGATCGCCGTCAATGTCGAGAGATGACTATCTCCAGTTCATGACCTTGAAGATTCCTTTGCGGTTCTTAATGCGTTCGGGCAGCGCCAGCAGGCGGTCGCGGAAGAAGGCCAGTGCCAAGCCGGCTCCGAAGATCGTGCCGCCGCCGACGGTGATGAGTGTCGCGACCGTGTTCAGGCTGCCCCACGGGACGAACATCAGCAGCGTCACGAAATACAACGCCGTGCTCAGACTGCCCACCAGAGTTGTGGACTTCAATCGGAAGACTAATCCTGACCCCAAAAGCAAGATGCTGACAAACAAAAAACCTGCTTCGTTGATCAACAGGATCGGTGGATTCCAGCGGTGATAACAGGTGGCGATTGCCAGTGGCACGGCGGCCAACAAGCTGCCGAAGAACAGGCTCATGCTGACCATGTCGCTCTCGCGGTCTTGCTCGCGATACCAGCCGAGGTGTCCGACGGCCAGCAGCAGCAGGCCGACGATGACCGAGAATAACTCCACCTGTTGCCACCCGTTGAGCTCGATCAACTTGTGCAGAGCCAGCAGCGTCAACGCGCCTTGAGCGACGACTTGCACGACATACCAACGTCGCCATCCGGCGACCTTCACGATCGCGACGGCCAGTATCGCGATGACCAACATCGTCACACTGAATCCGACGAAACCCCACTGCACTTTGTCGGTCGCAGACATCGCGTCGGAAGCCAAGCGTCCGAGTCCTCGGAAGACGGACGACACGAACGCGACGCTCAGCAATGAGTTCGCGGCTTTGAACGCGGCCTCCGTCAACGGCGCGGCGGCGGTTTGTTCGAGCACCGAGAAGCGGTACGCGATCAGCAACAGCAATCCGATTCCCGCAAACGTCAGCAAGTACGCATCGGCCGAGAAGCCGAAGTAGGTCATCAACTGCCACAGCGAACCGCACGCCATGATGGTCGCGAAATGGACACATCTCGCTTGCCGCTGAAATGCGGAAGCCAGTCCGTAGAACACGGCCGCCTCGGCAAAGAACGCGGCCAGCGAGAGGTTCAGAGTCTGTCCCTCAACGATCTTCGTGAAGCCAGCCAACGCCGACGACAGCGACGAGATCAACATCACGACGGTGGCCGTGTGAGCCACCCAAGTCAGCGGCTCGGAGGGGCCGCGGT
>JAYVQJ010000404.1:0-2178 GCA_043777235.1 Planctomycetia bacterium | reverse complement strand
AGACATCGTGGGGGAGGGAAGTGGTGAGCCTCAGCCTACCAGAGTGAGACCAGTTGGCAACCCGTTCCAACGACGTTCCATGTGCTGCGTCAAGGAATCCTTTCGACATGGTCGCGGAATCCTTTCGGTATCTCTCGATCAGCTACCAAACTGGTTCAACGATTGTCACTCGGCGAGCCTTCGGCAGGAGAGTGATGACGTTCCAAAATCATTCCATCCCTCCAGCGAACTGAAGACGTTCCGATACGATTCCAAGTACCGTTCCACGGAACGTATCGGAAGCCGTACCGGATGGGTTTCGAGAGGTTGCCACGAAAGAGGGGAGTGGTCGTCTCACCGCTACCAGACTGGCTTCATTGTGGCTCCAGCTAAGCGGGCATGAAGGGCGTCAAGAATCATTTCGGAGACGTGCCGCGAAGAGGCTTCGTCGTCCATCACCCGATCAGCGGACATCAACATCGTAGGTCGCAGAGCTGTCAGAGAATTGTCAGAGAATCAGATAGAAACTTCGTAAAATGCCGCTAAAATCTGCATCAGGTTGAGAGTCTTGGAATGGTCTCTTCTTTGCCGTAAGCCATGACCGTAAAAGTTGGTTGCAACTTGTTGACGCCAACTTTTTCAGTGACCTTCGGATCCGAAGGTTGGGGGTTCGACTCCCTCCGGGCGTAATGCTTCAAAACCCTCTTTTTCTGCGGAAAACTGAGGGTTTTTCGCTTGTTGGGCAGACGCCTCAGCCGTCAGGGTTTCAACGGTAGAAAACGGCTGAGAACGGCTGACTTCGGGAGGGCGTGTGCAACTTTTTGTGCAACTGAAATCTGCCGCGTCTTGATCCGTCGTGCCGGTAGCTCGCATCGACTGCGTTTCGGGAGCGGTTGTGACGGGTAGTGATCGCAACGCGGCGTTGAGGTCCAGTAATCCGACGTGCGAGTAGCGGTCCATCGTCAGTGTGATGGTCGAATGCCGTGCGAGTTGCTGAGCGAGCTTCGGATGTACGCCGCCAGCGACCAGATTGCTGATGAATGTGTGCCTCAAGCTGTGGAAGTCGGCAACGCCGTCGTCGGTGACGTAGGCAATCCCGGCCGCGTCCAAATCGTTTTGGAGCATCTTGAACGCTCGCTTGGCCCACGTTCCCGGAAACAGACGCTCTGGCTTCGCGTCTGCCGCACGATCGAATATCAGGACGGTTCGTTCGTCGTCGGACTGCCGCTCGCGTTTTGAGAGCCACTGTCACAATCGAGTGACCAAATCAGGATGAAGCGGCAGAACATCTTCGCGGCGACGTTTCGAGTAGCCGGCCTCAAGCGTGACTGTCGGCATGTCGGCCGCGAGGTCGAACGATGCCGACGTGAGGCTTGCCAGTTCAGCCGCTCGCAACCCCGTCATCGTCGCGAGCCGGTACAACATCGCCCGCGTTGTTCCATCCAACCCGCGATACGCCTCTTGGCTCTTCTCCACTGTGGAAACGAGCCGAGACAATTCGTCGTTCGATAATGCTCGGCGCTCGTGGCGAACATCAACACGATCATTCAGCCGGGACAGGTGAGCGAACGGATTCTCTGGCGAGCGTCGATCCTTCACGAGCCAATGGGCAAACGACTTCACTGCAACCAAATAGTGATTGCTGCTCGCGACACTCAAGCCGGCGATGACGTTGCCCTCTTTGTCTGTTCTCGATTTACGCCGATCAGCCAACCAGACAGAGACACGCCCCGCGTTGAGGTCCGACAGTTTCTTGAACTTGCAACCATCGACCACGCCCGAAAGACGTTGAATCGTCAACGCGACGTGCGCGGCGGTGCCCCCTTTGGATTCCAGGAACCCTCGGAAGTCTTCAACGTGTTCGGCCAACGGTCGCTCGCGATGGTCCTCAAACGGGTCGATGTCGCCGCGAGCGATCCGTTTGGCTCGTTGTTTCATCTCGGCCAACATTTCTTCGGCAGCGGACTCGTCATCGCATAACGCGACAGCTTTTGGTTTGCCGTTGGCACCAGGCACACGTCCCCAAAAGGTTTTCGACTTCACACGAACTCGACGCGCTCCCGGAGTCCCTTTGCTGACCTGCTGGCCTTGGGCGTTGAGGTAGCGAATGATCGTTGGTCGATAAGTGCCAGCCATGTCGAAAACCTTTCTGAGAACGCCACGCGCCAGCCGCTCGCGGTTCTCAGGTCGCGAGTCGGC
>JAYVQJ010000403.1:0-8411 GCA_043777235.1 Planctomycetia bacterium | reverse complement strand
CTCTGGCGGAGTACACGATCCCGAAAACAATTATCTGTTCGGCGAGGGCGGAGCCGGCACCTTCAGCGACGGCAAATTGACCTGCCGATTGAGCGGCCCGGACGTCGATTGGGTGCTTGCTCGATTCGTCGAGTGCGGCGGCAAGTCGTCGTTGATGTACGAGCAGCGGCCGCATCTGGGGAGCAATCGGTTGCCGATGATCGTCCGCAATTTGCGCCGCAAGATTGACGAGTTCGGTGGAGAGTATCGCTTCGGCTGCCGGCTCGAAGGACTCGACATGGTCGACGGTCGGTTGCGCGGCTTGCACACGTCGAGCGGATTCATCGCGACGGCACAAGCGATTCTCGGTATTGGCCACAGTGCTCGTGATACGTATCGAATGTTGCTCGACGCGGGCATTCCGATGACGCAAAAAGCGTTTCAACTCGGCTTGCGGATCGAGCAACCGCAGGAACAAGTCAACCGGCACAAGTACGGCCGACCGGAATATCTCGAAGCCCTCGGTGCGGCCGACTACACGCTGACGGCTCGCGGCGAACGGGACGTCTACTCGTTCTGCATGTGTGCCGGCGGCATCGCGATTCCCAGCATCTCCGAGCCGAATTGTTTCGCGACCAACGGCATGAGCAACTCGCGGCACGACACGCCGTTCGCCAACAGCGGCGTCATGGTGACGCTCGAACCGCACGAGTTCGGCGGTTCACACCCGCTGGCCGGAGTCGAACTGCAACGCCGCTTCGAGTCCGCCGCGTTCGAGTTGGCCGGTCGCAATTATTTCTGTCCGATTCAAACGGCCGCCGATTTTCTGGCGGGTCGCTCGCCATCGCCGGATCAGCGATTCGAGTCGTCGTATTCGCGCGGTCTCACGCCGTTGAACCTCGACAACCTGCTGCCGCCAAACGCACTGTCTGCGATTCGTTCCGGACTACCGCTGATGGATCAGAAATGGCGAGGCGACTTTCTGCGAGACGCCAATCTGATTGGCCCGGAAATGCGTGGCAGTTCACCCGTCCGTATCGAACGCGACCTCGTAACTCGGCAATCGCTCGGATGTCATGGGTTGTATCCGGTCGGCGAAGGAGCGGGCTTCGCTGGTGGGATCATCAGTGCCGCAGTCGATGGCCTACTGAGCGCGAAGCACCTCGTCCGCACGTTCGCGCCGAGCATTGGCTAAGGCGGCCAGCAGAGCGACGTAGACGAGTCACTCCGTGACTCGAAAGTTCCGGTCACGGAGTGATCGGCCTACTGTCCATTGTCGAGCTGCACGCCTTCCAAGGTGAGTCCACTTAAGGCTTCATTGGCTTCGCGTCGGCCGGACCAACAGTCGGTGGTACTGTCACCGGCGGCAGTTGTTCTTCTTTGAGCGGTCGTGATCCCCGGGGACTGCCTTCACCCTCAACGGCTCGCTTTGGATCGAGAGTTTTTGGCTTCGATCGAGTGGGCTCGACGACCGTTTCGAGACGTTGGCCATCGGCAGACGGTTCGTGCATGTCGTGCAGGATCGAGAACAAGATCTGCATCTGATTCTCTCGCGGCGAGCCGATCTGCCGAGGTTGCGTGAGCATCTTTTGCAGACAGTCGCGACCGATGAACAACAAGAGTTGTGATTCACGATCAGAGGCACGCGCTTGTTTCTCGAGGAGCGGAACTGTGGCGTTCAATTCTTTCTCGGTCCGTTTGAGGAATTGCTCCCAGCCCGCTGTGTCTTTGAGATCCGCACGGCGAGTCTTCCATTCGCTCCAAATCGCGACGTAACGATCATGGATGCCGCGCGACGATCGCGGCCAGAACCACCACGCGACAAAAAGAACGACAACGACAGCCGCCGCGATTCGGAAGTCCGGCAGACTGCGTCGCCAGCGGTCCCACTTTTTGGTGAGAGACTCTTCGGGGAGTCGCGGCCCGTCTTCCAGGCCGGTGACTTGATCGAGAAATGCGGGTCGGTCAATCGTCCTTCGCCGGGTGGTGCTTTCGGAAATCAACGACACCTGTGGCGGCGCTGACTCTTCGGAATCATCGTCGTCCAACAGATCGGCCGATAACTCGGGTGCAAGATCCTCGACGTGATCTGACTGATCCATCTCGGCCGAGAGCGACACCGTTCCCAATTCTTCGCGCGACCGGTCGCGTTCTTCTCTCCAACGGGAAATCAAATCGTCTTCCGGTGGAGCCGATTGAACATCGGAGACATCATCGGTCGGCGGTTCTGCGGGCGACTCGGCAAGAGGTTTGGCTCTGGGCGATTCGACGACAGACTCGGCAGCCACGGCAACGAGTGGCACAGCAGAAACGGGAGGAGGCGCAGCGATCGCGCTCACGAATGGCATGGGGGGCGGAATCAGACGGCCCTTGACCAATGGAGTCGAACTCGGTGGTTCCGGTTCGGGAGTTACTGTTGATGTCGAAGCGGCCGATTCGGTCGCGAGCGGTTCCGGCTGCTGCGGGATTGAATCCGAGACGGATTGTTCCGTTGAGTTTGGCTCTGGTTCAGAAGGCTGCGTGGCGACGACAGCAGTCACATCGGCAATCGCTGGCTCAGCGGATGCTAACTCCAAATTCGCCGGGACGATTGCATCGAACAAGCCAGGAATGTCCGAGGCCGGATGCCATCTGCCGCCGGAGCCTTTGCGGACTTGATCGGAGCGGACCATCTCGCCCGTGCGGACCATCTCGCGCAAGACATCGGTGGGCATTGGACCGAGAATGGTGCCGAATCCCGTTTGCACAAACCATGTCTTTGCGGAGGCCATGAACTCACGACTCCCAAGCCGAACGGCGAGTGGACTTGGCACTCAGCATACGTCAGCAGGATTGAGAAGATAAGTTGAGCAGCCGCGCAAGAAAAAGACTTCCGAAGTCTTGGAGACTTCGGAAGTCTGATGTGCCTTCTGGCTGGATCGTCAATCCGATTACTGAGCCGGCGGTTCGCTTCCGCCGGCGGCTTGAGCTTTCTCGACCAGGATCGCTTTGCGGGAGAGTTTGACTCGGTTCTGGTCGTCGACGGCGATGACCTTCACTTCGATGATGTCACCGATCTTGACGACATCGTGAACCGACTTGACGTAGCCATCGGCCAACTCGCTGATGTGACACAGCCCGTCTTTGCCGGGAGCGATCTCGATGAAGGCACCGAAATCTTTGATCGAGGCGACCTTGCCGGTGTAGACGCGGCCGACCTTGATCTCGGCGGTGAGGGCTTCGATACGAGCGATTGCGGCTTCCAAGCCAGCGGCGTTGAGGCCGGCGATCGTGACAGTGCCGTCCTCGCCGACGTCGAGCGTCGTTTGTGACTCTTCTTGAATCGCGCGGATCGTCTTGCCGCCGGGGCCGATCAACAGGCCGATCTTCTCCGGGTCGATCTTGATCTGATGCAGACGGGGCGCGGTCGGCGAGATGTCGGCACGCGGACGTCCGATGGCGGTGAGCATCGTCTTGAGCAACACGCGGCGAGCTTCCTTGGCTTGAGCCAGCGTGTCCCGAATGATCGGCTCGTTGATGCCGGCGATCTTCAGGTCGAGCTGAATGCCGGTGATCCCTTTGCCGGTGCCGGCGACTTTGAAGTCCATGTCGCCGAAGTGGTCTTCGTCACCCATGATGTCGGTCAGCAGCGTGTACTTGTCGCCGTCCTTGACCAAGCCGATCGAGATGCCCGCGACCGGTTGAGTGATCGGCACGCCGGCATCCATCAACGCCAGCGTCGCACTGCACACCGAGGCCATCGAACTGGAACCGTTCGACTCCATGATGTCCGAGATCGTCCGGATCGTGTACGGGAACTTCTCGGCCGAGGGGATGACCCACAGCACCGAACGTTCGGCCAACATGCCGTGACCGATCTCGCGACGACCGGGACCACGAATCGGGCGGCACTCACCGACCGAGTACGACGGGAAGTTGTAGTCCAGCATGAATCGCTTCTCGTACTCCTCGACGGGACCGTCGATCTTCTGCGTGTCGCGACCGGTGCCGAGCGTGATTTGAGCCAGCGATTGCGTCTCGCCGCGGGTGAAGACGGCCGAACCGTGAATTCGCGGAACGACTCCGACCGAGCAAGTGATCGCCCGCATTTCGTCAGGCTTGCGACCGTCGAGACGTGTTCCTTCTTGGATCAAGTCACGCACGACGCGTGATTCCATCGCGCCGAACGCCTCGGAGAATTGACGCGGTGTGCCGGTCGTCGCTTCGCCACCGACCGGGAAGTATTTCGCTTTGAGTCCCGACTTGATCGCGTCGGTGCCCGCATGACGCTCGGCCTTCTTCGGATTGGCCTTCGCCGCCTTGAGCGCGGAATAAGAATCGTTGACCAGCGACGTGAAGGGATTCACGACGGTCACCGGATTCGGCGTCCGAGCCTTGCCGACTTTCTCGCACAGTTCGAGTTGCAGTTCGCAAATCTTCGCGATCTCGACTTGAGCCAACAGGATGGCTTCGAGCATTTGCTCTTCGGTCAACTGGTCGGCGAAGCCTTCGATCATCAGGACCGAGTCTTTGCTGCCGGCGACCACTAGGTCCAGCTTACTGGTCTTCATTTGTTCGAGCGTCGGCATCACGACGAATTGGCCGTCGATTTGTCCGATGCGAACCGCTCCGATCGGTCCATTGAACGGCACCGGAGCCAGCATCAGCGCGGCGCTAGCACCGTTGATCGAGAGCACATCCGGATCATTGGCTCCGTCGAACGACAGGACGTTGCCCATGATCTGCACTTCGTCGTAGTAGCCTTCCGGGAACAACGGGCGAATCGGACGGTCGGTCAAACGAGCGGTCAGAATCTCGCGTGTGCTGGGACGTGACTCGCGCTTCAGAAATCCACCAGGGAATTTTCCGGCGGCAGCGAATCGCTCGCGGTAATCGACGGTCAGCGGAAAGAAGTCTTGATCGGCAAATCGTGGCGGACCACTGACCGACGCGACGAACACCCAGGTCTCACCGTATTGCACGACGACGGCACCGTGAGCTTGCTTAGCCAGTTCGCCGGTTTCCAGTTTGAGTGCTCTTCCACCAATTTCTCGTTCGACTGTGACTTTCATACTTGTTCTCTTTCCACTTCAAACGGACGGGGGCCAGCGAGACCACTCAACACGAGTGACAAACGACAGCGAGCCAACACGTCCTAACGACTGTGATCCACGGCGTCGCAACGACAGCGACGCCAACTTCCAGGCCAGAGGCCGAAGCGCAGACGGCACACGGAGTGTACCTGCTACTACTGGCGAACGTCGTTTCGCGTGGACCCACCGCGCAGGCTCAAGCAAGTCTTCGATCGGGCAAGCCCACTGGATTCACCGGCGGACTGGCAAATTCTGCATCCGTTCCCTGACGGACGCTCCCGGCCGAAGCAAACAAAACAACGTCACCTTGTCGGCCGGGGCTACTTGCGCAATTCGAGCTTTTCGAGAATCGACTGATACCGAGCGATCTCGACTCGCTTGAGGTAATCCAGCAGGCGGCGACGACGGCTGACCGCCATCAACAACCCACGTCGGCTCGAGTGATCCTTCACATGGCCTTTCAAGTGCTCGGTCAATTGGGTGATCCGATCGGTCAGCATGGCGATCTGAACTTCCGGGGAACCGGTGTCCGTCTCCGACCGCGCGTGACCACGAATCAATTCCGTTTTACGATCTTTTGTCAGTGGCATTGCACCTTTCCTAAACCAAAGCGTTATCGGGTTTTCAATGAGTGGGGCGTACTCTAACAAGCGTCCTTCAAGATTCAACTTCGCCAGCCTTCAGGACATGCCCTTCAACGAGTCCTCGACCACTTGCAACACATGGTCGATGTCGGCGGGCGTGTGAACCAACGAAAAACCGTGATGACAGGGGCCGCCGCCGTAGTCGTGGAAATAGACGCCGCGAGCGGTCGTCTGCCGGCAGAACTCCAACATGTCTTCCCGACGGTGGCAGAGGCTATCGCGATAACACGTCACTGGCTCGCGCGTGCCGAAGGTCAGGCCGAAGCGGCTGCCGTGAACTTGGAAGCGACAAGCCATTGGGCTGCGACCGGCAATCTCAGTCAGTCCGTGTGACAACCGCATCGACAGGTCATTGATGTGCTCCCAGAACTCGGCTTTGCGGATCGTGCGGACGAACGCGAGTCCGGCCAGAATGCTCGGCAGCGGCGCGTTGAACGTGCCGGAATGAGCTACGTCGCCGACCGGTTTGAAGCGGTCCATCAACTCCGCTTTGCCGGTGATGGCCGACAGCGGCAACCCGGCTCCGAGCGATTTGCCGATCGTGCAGATGTCGGGAGTCACGCCGAAGTCTTGCTGTGCTCCGCCAGGTGACTTCTTGGCGAACGATTGGATTTCGTCGAAGAACAAAATCAGTCCGTGCTCGGTCGCGAGTCGGCGTGCTCCTTCGAGGAATCCCGGCTCCGGCAGGATTGCCCCGCAGTTGTAATCGACAGGCTCGATCAGAATCGTTCCGACTTCGTGTTTGTGTTGCTTGACCAACTGTTCGAGCGCATCGAGGTCGTTGTACTCGGCCACGATGATGAGTTCGGCGAGCGACTTCGGAATGCCGGCGCTTTCACGATACGGCGGCTGCGCGTCGAGCTGATCGGCCGGAGGATGTCCGCCGATGAACGTGAATTCGTGATAGCCGTGGAAGTGGCCGCGAAAGCGGATGATCTTGTCTCGACCGCTGACCGCTCGGCAGAGTCGCAGCGCGTGCAACGTCGCTTCGCTGCCAGACCCGGTGAAGCGGACTCGTTCGGCACACGGGACGATCTCGCAAATCTGCTCGGCCAGTTCGATCGGGTATTGGCTGTCGAGACTGCACAGCCCACCGAGTTCCCAGACCTTGTCGAACACTTCGCGCAAACAATCCGGTGCATGACCGAGCAGCGTCGCGCCGTGGCTCATCGACATGTCGAGAAACTCGCGGCCATCGATGTCCCAGAACCGCGAACCTTTCGCTCGCGACGCATACACCGGCACGCCCCACGCTTGATTGAATCGCGTGCTGGAACAAACGCCGCCGGGCATCACTTTGCGACCGCGTTCGATGAGGGCGAGGTATTCAGGCGAGAGTGGCATGAGCGGTTCCTGGAGGATGGGCACTCTTGCCCGTCCTTCGTGTGCGAAAAGCGGACGGGCAAGAGTGCCCATCCTCCGGACTACCGATTCTTCCACAGGTTCAGCGTGATGTGAGCTTGGCCTTGGTGATGACACTCATGCCAGTTGATGATCTGCAAGGCTCGCGCGAACGTCCAACCGCGGTCCTTCAGCAGACCAGAATCGGGGATGCGAGACAGATCGGCTTCCGTCAGTCGCGGCAGTCCTTCGAGCAGATGCTGTCGCGAAGCATTGAGCACTTCGCGAATCTGATCAACCGACGGAATGTTGTCGTCGGGCGTGCTGCCCCCTTTGAAACGGGGGATCAAATCAGTGAAGCCAGCCGTCCCTCCAAAGAGCCGTTCGGTCGCGAACAATTCCTCGGTGATGCCGACGTGCATCAGTTGCCATGCGATGTGTGCTCGGCCTGGTCCCGGCCGCCAGCCGAGCACCGCAATTGGATCGGGTTGCTTGGCGATATCGTCCAAGGTGGCCAGCGTGCGTGAGCGGTTGAATTCCCAAATGTCTTTGATGCAGTTCAGCAAACTCATGGCAATCTCCTGAGAACGAAAAGTGGCGGATGCGTCTCGCATCCGACCAAAGTCACAAAGTTTCGGCAAGGGTCAGCCGCGCAGATGAAACACGGAGTTCATCGTGACCAACGTGCTCTTGCCGGTCGCGTGTTGGATGATGTTCACGCAGCAGTTGTCCTGAGCCAATCCTTTCGCTTTGCGAAGGTCGAGTCCCATCAGGTGAGCACACAGTGCTCGGTTCACGATGTTGTGAGCCACCACGACGATCGTTTCGCCGACATGTCTTTGCAGCAATCCCTCGAACGCCGGCCAGGCGCGGCGCAGGACGTCGGAGTACGACTCGCCGCCGAGATACGGATGCGTGGCGGGGTCATCGTGGAACAACCGATATGCTTCCGGAGCTTCAGCCGCGATGGTGTCCCAGTCTTTCCCTTCCCAGACACCGACGTGGCATTCGGTAATCTCGGCGATTTGAGCCACGCTCAGCGAGTGTCTTTCGGCGATCGCGCCAGCGGTTTGCGAGGCTCGCTGTAACGGACTCGAATAGACATGCTTGATCGGGAAGTCGGCCAGGAAATCGGCGACTTGACGAGCTTGTCGGCGTCCGTTGTCGTTGAGCGGCAGATCAATGCTGCTCCCTTGCAGAATGTACGGGACTTGGACATTGGCATCGGTCGTGCCGTGTCGGACGAGAAGCAATTGGGTGGCTGTCATGTGGCGAGTTGTAGGTCAGCCTTCCTAGGCTGACAAATGGGAGCATTGAATTCGTCACGCATTCGGGTCGGGCAGGGAAGCCCAACCTACTTGACGCCCGGTAACTC
>JAYVQJ010000402.1:0-8414 GCA_043777235.1 Planctomycetia bacterium | reverse complement strand
GCCAGAAATATCCAGCGCTACTCACCGCGATCACCCAACGACGCGATCAGCAGATGGCCTGGGCAAACACCGAGTTCCCTCAACGCTTGCAGAAACTTCAGTCGCGGTTTGATTGGGATCTGTCCAAGCTCCGGCAGAATCACGACGCCGATGTGGAGGCGAACACGAAACGCTTTCAAGCCGCATGGCTGCGGATGGCGGAAGAGTGGCTCGCCGGTTGGCAGCAGTTGGAACAGGACGTCGACGCGGCCAACCAAATCGTCGATGAGTGGTTTCGCGATTGGGAGACGCTCGGCAGTGCTCCGCTCAAATTACCGACGAAGATTCCTCCGGGAGTCCGGTTGGGATCTTTCTCGGTCGCGCTCGGTGATCTTCCGGACGGTCTCCCAAAGGAACCGCAGCTCGTCCCCGAGCGGTTGTCGTTGACGCTCCCCGCTTGTCTGCCGTTTCCCGAACGGCCGTCGTTGTTGATCAAGTGCAAGGATGAAGGCCGCGAGGCCGCGGTCGGCGTCTTGCAAAATGCGATGCTCCGATTTCTCACGACGCTACCCGGCGGCAAAGTTCGGTTCACGATCCTCGATCCCGTTGGACTGGGCGACAACTTCGCCGCGTTCATGCACCTCGCCGATTACGACGAGTTGATGATCACCAGCCGCATCTGGACCGAGCAAAGTCAGATCGAACAGAAGCTCGCTGACCTCACCGAGCACATGGAAAACGTCTTCCAGAAATATCTCCGCAACGAGTTTCGCTCGATCCAGGAATACAACGAGCACGCCGGCGAAGTTGCCGAGCCGTATCACATTTTGGTGCTCGCCAACTTCCCGGCGAACTTCAGTGAAGCGGGTGCTCGGCGACTTGTGAGCATCGCCACCAGCGGGCCGCGCTGCGGTGTGTTCTTGCTGGTGAGCGTCGATACGAAGCTTCGCCTGCCGTTGAATTTCGACCTGCATGATTTGGCGACGAACGCGACAGTGCTCGAATGGAACGGCTCGGCGTTTGTCTCGTCGGATGAAGGTTTGCGAGCCTTGCCGCTAACACTCGATGCACCGCCGGAACCGGACCTCTTCACGAAGCTGGTGAAATCCGCTGGTCACGAATCGAAGGACGCACGCCGAGTCGAAGTCGCCTTTGAACGGATCGCACCGAAGGACTCGCAGTTGTGGACCGGTGACACGCGTCGCGGAATCGATGTGCCTCTTGGCCGAGCCGGCGCGACGAAGCTGCAGCACCTGCGACTCGGCAAAGGGACGTCGCAGCATGTGTTGATCGCTGGCAAAACCGGCTCCGGCAAATCGACATTCCTGCACATCCTCATCACGAACGCCTCGCTGCATTACAGCCCGGATCAGCTTCATTTTTATCTGATCGACTTCAAGAAGGGTGTCGAATTCAAGACCTACGCGACGCACGAACTGCCGCACGCGCGCGTCATCGCGATCGAAAGCGACCGCGAGTTCGGCGTCAGCGTGCTCGAACGACTGGATGCGATCCTGAAGGAACGCGGCGACTTGTTCCGCGACGTCGGAGTGCAAGACCTCGCCGGCTTCCGCGACGCTCGGCCGGGTGTCGAGATGCCGCGCATTCTGCTGGTCGTCGATGAATTCCAAGAGTTCTTCGTCGAAGATGACAAGCATTCGCAAACCGCCGCGCTGATGCTCGACCGGCTGGTCCGACAAGGCCGAGCGTTCGGCATTCATGTGCTGCTCGGTTCGCAAACGCTCGGCGGAGCGTACTCGTTGGCTCGCAGCACGCTCGGCCAAATGGCCGTCCGCATCGCTCTGCAATGCAGCGAGAGCGACGCGCACTTGATCCTCTCGGAAGACAACACCGCCGCGCGGTTGCTGACTCGGCCGGGCGAGGCGATCTACAACGACGCGAATGGTCTGCTCGAAGGGAATCATCCGTTCCAAATCGCGTGGCTCGAAGATGACCGCCGTGATTTTCATCTCGGCCGCGTGCAAACGTTGACGGAATCTCGTCACGTTCGGATGCCGCCGGCCATCGTGTTTGAAGGAAACATCCCGGCCGACCCGCGCCGCAATGTGGACTTGGCACAACTGATCGAGACGCCGGTGTGGGACACACCGTTGCGAGAGCACGGTGCGTGGTTGGGCGAAGCGGTTGCGATCAAAGACCCAACGTCGATCAGCTTTCACTCGCAAGGCGGTCAGAACCTGTTGGTCGTCGGCCAAAGTGATCTCGCCACTGTCGGTCTGATGGCCGCCAGCATCGTCAGCCTCGCGTGCCAGATTCGGCCGGCAACAGGAGTATGTAACCCGAAGCGTCAGCGAGGGACTGACTTGACTGAGCTTCCTCTACAAGACTCCCTCGCTGACGCTTCGGGTTACATGGATCAGCACGTTCCGCAGTTCGTGATTCTCGACGGTAACTTCGGCGGCATCTCGACCGAGACTTGGAAGGAACTGCAAGCCGCGTTGCCGCACGCCGTGCAAGTTGGCGAACCGCGTGATACTCCCGCTGTGCTGGCGATGCTCGCCGCCGAAGTGACTCGCCGCGAGCAATCCGGTTCGCGAGACGACACGCCGATCTTCGTCGTCATCTTCAATCTCGGTCGGTTCCGAGATCTGAAAAAGTCGGACGACGACATGGGCTTCAGCTTCGGTGGCGGCGAGAAGAAGGTCAGCACCAGCAAACAATTCACCGACGTGCTCAAGAACGGACCGAGCTTCGGCATTCACACGCTCGTCTGGAGCGACACCTACAACAACGTCAGCCGCTGGTTCAGTTCACAAACGCTGCGTGAGTTTGAGCTGCGAATTGTCTTCCAGTTGAGTGCGTCGGATTCGAGCAACCTGATCGACAGCCCGCTGGCCAGCAAGCTCGGTCCAAACCGAGCGATCCTGCACTCAGTCGATCAAGGGACGAACGAAAAGTTTCGCCCGTATGGCCCGCCAACTCCCGAATGGCTTGCGGATGTCGCCTCACGGCTGCGTCCCACATCCCCCGCCAACGACATCGCCGAACCGATCGCCGTTAGCGATGACTTATCGCAATTCACGATCCTGTGATTCATTCGTCTGGCCCCATTCGTCTGGCAATTGTCGGTCGGCAGACGAATGGGGCCAGAGGAATGAAAACAAGAATGAACTCCGTGATCGCTGCCAATGTGAGGTGCATTTTGCGACTTCGACTGGTGTTGTTTTTCTTGTTGTTGTCCGGCGTCATAAGTGCTGCTGAACGGCCATTAGTTGTCGTCGGAAAAAAGGCTCACCGCATCCATTCGGCCGGCTTTGTCTTTGATGGTCATAACGATCTCCCGTGGGAAGTCCGCCAGCGAGCGGGTGGGTCGTTCGACAAGGCAGACCTTGCGGCAGGCGTGCCGATGTTTCACACCGACATCCCGCGATTGCGAGCGGGCAATGTCGGGGCACAGTTCTGGGCTGCCTATGTCCCGGCTGAGACGTCCAAGGAGAACCGAGCTTTCACGATGACGCTCGAGCAAATCGCGATCATTCATGCGATGGTCAAGCGGTATCCCGATGTCTTCGAGCTCGCTCGCACCGCTGACGATGTCGTGCGGATTCAGAAGTCCGGCAAGATTGCGTCGCTGATCGGCGTCGAAGGGGGCCACTCGATGGAGAACTCGCTCGACAAGCTGCGGCGGCTGCATGAACTCGGTGTCGGCTACATGACGCTGACTCATTCCGACACGCTCGCCTGGGCGGACTCGGCGACCGACGAAGCGAAACACGGCGGCTTGACAGAATTCGGTGAAGAAGTCGTTCGCGAGATGAACCGCCTGGGGATGTTGGTCGATCTCTCGCACGTCTCGCCCGACACGATGCGCGATGCGTTGCGAGTCTCGAAGGCTCCGATCATCTTTTCGCACTCGTCCGCGCGAGCGATCGCCGACCATCCGCGCAATGTGCCAGACGAAATCTTGAAACTGACGGCCGAGAACGGTGGAGTCGTGATGGTCAATTTCTACTCCGGCTTCATTCACCCCGAATCGGCAAAGCGTCGAGCCAACATGTTCGACATCACGCGCGAACTTAAAAAGAAATATCCCGACGAGAAGGATTACCAAGCCGCTCGCAAACGCTGGATCGCCGCCAATCCGATCGAATCCGGTGACGTGTTCGACGTCGCCGATCACATCGAGCACATCATCAAGGTGGCCGGCATCGACCACGTTGGCCTCGGCTCGGACTTTGACGGCATCGATAAGGCCCCGAAGCAACTGGAGGACGTCTCGAAGTACCCGGTCATCACCCAGGTGCTGCTGGATCGGGGCTACTCGGCGTCGCAGATTCATCAGTTGATGAGCGGCAACATTCTGCGAGTCATGCGACGTGCCGAAGAGGTCGCGAAAGAGCTGCGCCAGCCATGAACGATCCTCAGCGACCGCTCCGCCGACTGCATTGCAAACTTTCATGCGTCATTGATCGCGTCGGTTCTGTCATGTTCCTGGTAATTTTGGTGTTGTGGACGATCCTGTTGCTCTTCATTGATGGATGTGCCGTCTGGTTGCTCGCGAAGAATGTTTCAGCGATGTCGTATCCCAGCGTCGTCGGTGAGATCACTTCGAGCGAACCGGTCGACGCAAAGACGACGTCACGGCAAGCCGTTCAGTTTCGGTACTCGGTCAACGGCAGCGAGTTCACTGGAAGCCGTCGGACCTTTGTGGATGCCAACTTCACTGGGCGAAAGTCCGAGCCGAAGTTGCTCGCCGAACGATTTCCGGTCGGACGTTCGGTCGATGTCTACTTCAATCCGAACGATCCAAGCGATTCGGCGTTGGACCGATCGCTCAGCGGCCTGCCGTTGCTGATGGGTTTGTTCCTAGTCCCGTTCAACGCCCTCATGGTCGGCGGTTGGAATTGGGTGGCTCGCCGAGTCCATCGCATTCAGTCGGTTCCTGTTCTGCGCGACGGAACACGTTGGTTGGTGCTGACCACCAATGGGCAGCCGCTGCTCGTCATGTTGAGTGTCGCCGGTGCCTTGAGCTTCGGCGCAACGTTCGCGGTCGTCTTGTCTGGCTCGGAAGAAAACCTCATCGCCATTACGGCGATCTGGGGAGGGCTGATCGGAATCAGCATCGTTGCATACTGGCACACACGGTCGCTGATTCGGCGAGAGCGTCCGGTGCTCATTCTGGATGACTCTGCCGCATCAGTGACTTGGCCGGAATCGAATGGTTCTCCGGCCTTCTCGGTGACGCGCGGAGAGGTGCTAGGAGTCGAGCTTGCCGATCATCCGCTCAACGCCGATGAACTCGGCCTCGCTCCCGATCATGTGGTCCGTCTGTTGTTCAAGAGTGACGATGAGCCATCACAAAAACGGACTGTGCTCTGCACTCCCAGCGCGGCCGAAGCCATTTCTTTGGCCGAGTGGTTGCAACGCTGGATCGAGAGTCCTTCGCCCGGCTGATGACGGGTGTGCCAATACTTCTTGGCCAACTCGAATTCGCACGGGAGTCGCAGGCTGTTGTTGGAGAAAGTGTTTTTGAAACGCAGAGGTCGCAGAGGGAGCGCGCGCTGAGGTCGCTGAGAACTCTTTGCGAACTCTGCGTTGACCTCCGCGAACTCTGCGTTTCAAAAAAACTCAATGCGGTTTGTCTCTGCCAGGAAGTTTTCTCGGACCCCTGATGACCATCGGCCGGCTCCGAATTCCGTTGCGAACCGCGTCCCGTTACCTTGATGTGGTCACGTCGTTTGGGAGGTCTCGCAGATGCGAACTTGGCTGTTGATTTTGTGTTGTTGGATGCTGTCATCCAGTTGGCTGGATGCCGCCGAACCGAATGCTCCGAAAAAAATCGTGCTCATCGCCGGGCCGATCACCGGGCACGGAAAGCACACGCACGAGTACGAAAAGAGCGTGATCCTGCTGAAGCATCTGTTCGATACGTCGCCGAGCACGAAGGGCCAAGTCGTCGTTGAGACGCACTTCAAAGGTTGGCCGGCGGACGAGAAGACGCTCGATGATGCCGCGACGATCGTGATGATCTCGGACGGCGGCGACCGGAACGTGGCCGATCACCCGCTGTATGTCGGCGAGCGATTTCAGACGCTCGAACGGCAGATGAAACGAGGTTGCGGGTTCGTTCAATTTCATTGGACCACGTTCAACCCCAGCCGAGTTCACGATCAGATCACCGAATGGGTCGGCGGCTACTTCGACTACGAGAAGGGTCCGGCTGCGAACAAGTGGTTCTCGGCGATCAGCACCTGGGACGCGAACGTCACGATTGGTAATGCCGAGCATCCGGTCACTCGCGGCGTGAAGCCGTTCACGGCTCGTGAAGAGTTCTATTTCAATCTGCGATTCCGAGACGGCGATGACCGAGTGCAACCGATCTGGCTGACGAAGCCGCCTGGTCAGCAGAAAGACCACGTCGTCGCGTGGGCCGTGCAACGCAGAGACGGCGGCCGAGGCTTCGGCACAACTGGCGGTCACTTCTTCCAAAACTGGTGGGACGACAATTTCCGTCGCACGATTCTCAACGCAATCGTCTGGACGGCCGGCGTTGAAGTTCCTACTGGCGGAGTCGTCTCGACGATGGAGGAACCGATCCACGTCTTGATCGTCACCGGGCACAATCACACGGCTCACGACTGGCGGAAGACGACCGCCGCGCTGATCCCGGTCCTCGAACAAGACCCGCGCGTGTGGGTCGAGGTCACAGAGAACCCGGAAGATTTGGCAAACGTAGCACTGTCGCTCCGCGACAGGGATTCCGGGCGCGGTGTCAGCGTGAAACAACCGGTGAACGTCAGCGGCGCATCGAACGCCGATGGTCAGTCAAAATCCCAGTCGCGGAGCGACAGGGCTACGGAGTACGACGCGCTCGTTCTCAACTACAGCAGTTGGGACCGTCCGGGACTGAGCGACGCAGCGAAAGCGGGACTCAAGAAATTCCTCGACGACGGTGGTGGGTTGTCGATCATTCACTTCGCGAACGGAAGCTGGACCGACACGCTGCCGAACAAAGAAGCCGACTGGCCGGAGTACCGCACGCAGATCGTCCGTCGCATCTGGGATCACAAGCCAGGGCTGAGTGGTCACGATCCGTTCGGCACATTCAAAGTCGATCTGACAGCCGCAGGCGAAAAGCATCCCATCACGGCTGGATTGGCATCGTTCGAGACGGACGACGAACTCTACTTTCGTCAACAAGGAACATTGCCGATCGTGCCGCTCGTCACTGCACACTCGAAAGTCACGAAAGAAAACGAACCGCTGGCGTGGGCCTACGAGCAATCGAAGGCTCGTGTTTTTCAAACGGTGCTCGGTCATGCAGACATCTCGATTCGCAAAGCTGGAGCGTTGATTCGCCGAGGAACCGTGTGGGCCGCGCGACGTGACCCGCTCAGCTTCGATCCGCCGGTCGCGATCACGGAGAATTCTTTGTTTCGCGCCGGCAGTCCGTGGACGCTCGATGAATCGCTGAAGCGTGGCGGAGTCACCGACGGCGCTCGGCGCGGGTCTCCTGACCCCGCCGCCCGCTCGACCGCAGGTCTCCCTTCCGCCGAAGGTCGCTTCGGAAAGGCCTTCAACACGCGAGTCGGCGGCGCATTCGTGAATCATCGCGACGACTTCCGCACGCTGCCGTGTACCGTTGAGTTGTGGGCGAAGCTCGACAGCAAAGGCTCGTACAACATTCTCGTGGCGAACGAACTGAAATCATCATTGACGCATTGGGAACTCTTCACGATGCCCGGTTCGGGACACTTGACCGTTTACGCGCCCGGCCTGAATCCCGATCACATTCGGGCGACAACCGACATCGCCGACGGCAAATGGCACTTCGTCGCGATGCAGTTTGAACCGGCTCGCATCCGCTTGTTCGTGGATGGCAAACAAGTCGCCGATCAGGAAGTGAAAGCCAAGGATGACGCGTTCGGTTCCGAGTTGAAACCGGCACAAGAAGAATTCGCCATCGGTTCGCTGGTCGATCAAGTGATCGGCTGCGACGGAGTGATCGACGAACTGCGAATCTCACGCGGCCTGCGTCCGATCAAGGACGTTCCGACGGAGACATTGAAGGCGGACGACTCGACGATCGCGTTCTGGAACTTCGACACATTGACCGAAGGCGGCAGCTTCGTCGATCAATCGGCGAACAAGCTCAAGGCGTGGCTCCCCAGCAGCGCGGACGGGATGCCGGCCTCTGCAAAAAAAAAGTAGACGGGTCACTCCGTGACCCGAAACTCGCGTCACGGAGTGACGCGGCTACTTTGAAGCCAGGCAAGATCACCGGCCATTGGGGCGAAGACGCTGTCGGCTTCAAATGGACCGAACAAGACTCGGTCGATGACCGCTTGAAGCAAATGGACGTCGGCCGGTTCTATTCGCCGACGATCTGGACACCGCAGGACATGACACTCAAAGGGATCGCCGTGCGCATTGGCGAGAAATCCGAAGCATCGATCCTGTTCGACACGGAACTG
>JAYVQJ010000401.1:0-2183 GCA_043777235.1 Planctomycetia bacterium | reverse complement strand
ATGGCTTCGTCAAATTTCTCTTGTCGTTCGACTTTCACCTTCACGGTCGCGGTGAGGTCTTTGCCGAAGACCAGCTCGGCGGGTTCGATATTCAAACTGATCGGCAGCTTCGGCGAGACGCCGATTGCGAACGAGTTCGTGAGATTCTGAGGCGGCCACGGCAGTCCCGCGAACAACGTCGTTAGAGCGGGTGAGACCGAAGCGACGGCTGAGACGTCGGCGTTGTTGATCTTCGCGGTGCCGACAATCTTCGCGAGAGCGATCTTGCCCGGAGCGGCATCAGCAGCGGATCGCAGAGTCAGTACGGCGGAATCGCGACCGGGTCCGATGAAAGTTGGACTGCTCGTCACACCTGCCGGAAGATCGACGGCGGCGACGTTGATCGTTCCGGCGTGGCCTTTGCGAACGGCGGTGACGGTGATCATTGTCGTGCCGCCAGCCACAACATTGAGCGTGTCGGCCGATGCGGAGAGCGTGAATCCTGTTTGCACGGGAGTCGCGACGATGCGATAGGCGTACTGCGGCCCACCTTGGCGATAGAGGTCTTGCACCGCGAGCGTGTAGTCGCCGTCATCGGGGAACGTGAAGTCGAACGTCGCGTCGATCGCGCCGAAGTCTTCTTTCGCGACGAGCTGTCCACCGGCGGCATTCAGTAGTCGCATCAACAACGACGCGGGAGAACCTTGTCGGTGAGTGATGCCGGTGAAGGTCATCGCTTGACCCTTCTTCGCGGTGAAGACGAAGTGGTCGATGTCTCCGACTTTGTCGAAGCGGCCGTTGATCCCTTGAGCCAGATCGACTCGGTTCGGAGCTTTCGGGTCGTCGTTCGGTTCGGTTTCGAGGAACTCGTCCCGATCGCTGACGGCGATTTGAGCAAAGTTGCTGCTCGCACCGTTGGCTCGCTTGGCTCCGACACTGGCCCACGCGAACGCCGCATCGGCCGGGAAGTTGATCGCGACGGGTTGCACTCCGTCGAGATTCAGCCCCGCGAAGTTCACGTTGCCCGGAGCACCTTTCTTGACCGCGAGCGGATACGGCACCGTCACGCACGGGAAGTCGCCGATTCGCAGCCGGAAGAAGTGAACGGCACTCCCTTGAAAGCGGATGTCGCGGAGTTCGAGCATGTACTCGCCCGCGTCTTTGAACTGATAGCAGAGTCGGCTGTCGTTGCGCAGGCCGGGGACGTCGTCGCTGTAAGCCAGTTCGCGGCCTTTCGCGTCGAGCAATCGGATCATCGGATCGAGCGTCGAGCCAATCCGCCGTGCGAGCAAATCGAACGACACAAACTGCCCAGCCGCAGCCGTGAATTTGAAATAATGCTGGCTGAGATTCGCGACCTGTCCATCAACGGCAACCGGCAGCGTGAGAGCTTGTGCTCCGGCCGGCGTCCCGTTTCCGGCGGCTTGAGCGACTGACGGCAGATCGTCGATCAGGACGATGCGGATCGGCGAGGCTCCGTTGGCCGTCGCGACTCGGACGCCGTAAATGCCAACCGGGACATCACTCGGAACGGTCACGCTATAGACGCACTCGGCGGCGTTCATGCCGTTCATCGGCACGTCCGGTTTCAGAACGGCTTGCGAGGCAAAGCTGGTCCACAACTGCGTCGGTCCGACGAGTCCCGCTCCGTGCAATTTCAGATCGCTGGGGACTCCCGGCTTCAACGCCAGCGGAGTCGTATAAGTCAGCGTCGGGGCTTGAGCGGAAACTTGCTCGGCCGCCACGAAGAGGGCGACGCCCGCAAGAATCCATCGAATCACGGGTGAGCGACCCGAAGTATTACGAAGGCAACGTTTCAACATGCACCTCACGCCTAGGAAGGTAGGAGTCTCTGGGGTGTCACGTCCTGTGACGTCAGGGACCAATGGCGGGGGACTCGTTCCGGTCACATGGGAAGGCTTTGATGGCTAGTCACTATAGGACTGGCCCGCGCGATGGTCAAAGCGAAAGGGGTGCGACTTCCCGGACGACCTCAGATTGGTCCGATCGTGCGGGTATTTCTCCTTCGACTACGGTCGCTCGGAAATCCCAACGGTAAAGTCGAGATGGTGATCACTGCGGCGATGTAACGGTCAATTATTCAAGGCTCATTCGGTGATCCAGGGAGGTCACTTCGGCGGACATTTTTTGCCACGGATGAAACACGGATTGAACACCGATCAGGACGGGAGACAGGAATTGGA
>JAYVQJ010000400.1:0-8446 GCA_043777235.1 Planctomycetia bacterium | reverse complement strand
TTTGTGTCGTTGGCACTGCCGTTCTCGTTCTCCTTCTATGGCAAGACGTATTCCTCCCTCTTCGTGAGTTCCAACGGGCTGATCACGTTCGACGCGGGCAACAGTGCCTACATCAACGGAGACCTACAAGAGAGTCCGACTCAACCGGCGATTGCCGTGTTGTGGGACGATTGGGTCACGAGCCGCCAAAGCAGCAATCGGAATGACGCGGTGTATGCCGCTCGAATTGATGACCCTATTCATCCGGGCTGTTCGCAATTCGTGATTCGCTGGGACAAAGTGCAGAATTACTCGGCGGGATCAGACTCAGCCACCTTTGAAGCAGTCTTGTCGCAGTTCGATAACTCCGTGCAATTCAACTACATCGACTTGGATGTGGCGAGCATCACTCTGAATGACGGCAAGTCCGCAACGGTGGGAATCAAGAGCGGTAACGGCCTCGACCAAACTCGCCAAGTTGTTTCGGTGAATGGAGTTCTTCAGTCTGGCGTCTCTGGGGTCACGCTCACGTCCGGCAAGAGCTTGCGGTTCGCTGATCTGGCGGACGTTCCCGACGCAGGTCACTCGACTCCGCACAGTTTGTATTACGGTCAGAATGAAACGCGGTTCTCCGGTGGCGATTATCAAACAACCGGTGCGAATCAGGGGACGGCCACATCGCCCCTCATCGAACTGAGGAATGTCAGCAGCACGGAAGACGCGACATTGTCGTTTAAGTATTGGCTCGTCACGGAACACAATCAGTTCGACGACGTGAACGATCACGCGCAGGTCTTGGTCTCGGTGGATGGTGGAGCGTTTCAAGTCGTCGCTCAAAATGATCCGGCGTCAGCGAACCCGCTCAGCGAACCGACCACTTCCTGGCAGACCGCGAACGTGTCGCTCAACGACTTCCGTGGGCATCGCATTCAGTTCCAATTCAAGTTCGACACGGTCGATGTCCTCAACAACCAGCATGAAGGTTGGTTTGTGGACGACGTCACCGTGCAGACGTCTCCCCGGACATTGACCTTGAACACCGCCGGAGCAGCCACCTTCACTGATCCGACCGGTATTCAAGGAGATCAATTTGGGCGCATGATCGCATTGGCGGATGTCACCGGAGATGGCAAGAGCGACTTGATCGCTGTGAAAACAACCTCTGGTGGCGGTAGTCAGACGACGCTCTTTGTGGTTCCGGGAGCGACGACTTTCGCAGGCGGAGTGATTGCCGATCGAGCGGCCGTGTCTGGCGGATCGACGCTGACTCAGTCGGGAGAGTTCGCGCAGAACTTGCGATCGCTGGGAGATGTCACTGGCGATGGCATCGCCGATTTCTCCATCGATTTCCAAGGTGTCAATGCAACCTATTTGATCTTTGGTGGCAATCTGCCGGCTACCAGCACCCTCGGCCAATTAGCGACCGGCAGCCCCGATCATGCCACACAATTTGCCTTTGGAGTGAACTCAAACACGGCGAACTTCATCCCACTCGGTGATGTCAACGGCGATGGCATTGCCGATGTTGGCCGTGTCAATTTCGAGGCGACTCAAACGCTAAGCGAAGTTGGCACGAACTTGCTGCACGCTGTCGGCCAGATCTTTTTCGGTGGCTCTCAAGCCAAGTCTGATACCTGGCTCAATACGCCGGATGTGGTGGTCGAATCTCAGCAGCCGTTTTATTACGCGTATCAGTATTCTCGTCCCTTCTTCTTCGGTGGCGTGGGGAATGTGAATGGCGATGCGTTGTCCGGTCATCCGTTGATGGAGATCGGAATCGCCGATGGTTTGGGTGGTAGCCAAGTCCACGTTCTGGCCGGTCAGCCGCTCACGAACAATTCGGTTTCTCAAACGGTGACGTCTTTGGCGAACCGCTTTGTGTACGACATGGCCACACCGCTGACCGAGGTGGCTCAGGACATTCGGTTGGGAGTCCATTTGGGCAACACCAGCGAAGTGCATCAAATCAGCAACGCGGTGGGGCTTGAGGGAACAACGTCGAATGCCCATCTGTCGGCCGCTCGCAATGTGGGAGACGTCAACGGCGATCATTACGACGACCTGCTGATCAGCAGCGACACGGCCAGCTATCTGCTGTTCGGCCCGTTCGATCTCACGACCGTCGAGAACATCGCCGATCGCGCGGACGTGATTATCGACCACAGCCTCTTCGGGACTCCGGCGAATGGAATGGGTGACATCAACGGCGATGGGAAAGCAGATTTGGCATTCGTCAGGCAGGCGGGCACCAACACGATCGTGACCGCCGTTTGGGGACATGCCGTCTGGCCACGCCAATTGAGCGAGGCGGATTTCGCGACACCGGCCCTGGGCCGACAATTGGAACTGCCGACGCAATGGGTCTCGGGGGCTTCGGTCAGCTTGCTGAATTGGAACGGCGATGCGAATGCCGACTTGTTGCTGACTCGCACGACGGGATCAGTCTCAGGAACGTTGTTGGCCTCTGTGATCTCCGGCAGTGCGTTCGTCGCCAACAATTACTTGCCAGCCGATTCAAATTTGGCGATCCGCAGTTCGTCCACCAATCGGACCATGTCGGCGGCCGTCATCGGCGATGCAACCGGTGATGGACGCGATGAGATCATGTTCGTCGATCAAACGACCGCCACGGCGATTGCCTATTTGGTGAAAGGTGGAACGCTTGGAGCAAACAAGCAATTGACATTGGGTGCCTCCACGCAGTTTGCCACGGGCGCGGGTTTGCGTGATCCGTTCGCACTCGGCGATTTGAACAACGATGGGTACGACGACTTTGGCATTTCCAGCGTCACACAGATTTCTGGTAATGGCCAAACCGGTTTTACTTCAACGCTGCGGGTTTACTCCGGTTCGCCGAGGGTGACCTCCGCTGTCTCGCGCACGATTTCGATCAGCGGTCAATTTGCGACAACGCTGCTCGCGGCCGGTGGCGACTTCAACGGCGATGGCCAGCGCGATCTGAGCATCTTGGCCAGCTCATTCACGACCGGGAAGCTGTCTGTCTTCACGACCGCAGAAACATTGTTGTCCGCCGGGACGACACCGCTCGCTTCCGCACCGATCGTTGTGTCGAGCGATGCGGCGGTGGGTCTGATTGACCGCATGGCGATTGGCCCGGCGTTGGATCTCAATCACGATGGTTTGGACGACATCCTGGTTGGTTCGACCACCGCCGATGGAACTGCGGGTGAATTGCGTCCCGATGTGGGCCGCGTCTATGTGATTCCTGGCGAGCGAAACAACCAATCGCTGGCGGGAATTCATTTTGACATTCTGACCAATCGCACGATCACCGGAGATGGCGACTTCTTGGTGGACCGAGCCACTGGTCGACCAGATGTGATTGCGGATCAAGACGCCGACCACAATGGTCTGTTTGATTCGCACAACTATTCATTGACGGCCGCTCAAAGCGAGCGGTGGTATCGCTTCACGACATTGGGTGATGGCCTGCCGGGGAACTTCATCGGCGTTGGCCCAGAGCCGCGCGGGCCGATCGAGATGCACGCTCAAGTGGGAGGTTCCGTCGCGAACGGCGTCGATGAGAGTTACGTCTCGTCGAGCGACAACTCCTCGCTGTTCGTCGGCAAGGGCTTGATCTACGGTCCTTCCTCAAACAGCACTCCAACAAACACGGGCGTACTAGAAATCGACATTGCTCAGCTTTTGTCGTTTGAATTTCAGCCCGATCAGATCAATGCTCAAATCGATCTCGACTATCGCGCAAATGCCTACTTCCCCACGAGCATCAATCTTGCTGATCGCGCGGTTGTGGGGAACGAACTGTTGTTTGTGGGAGATTCCACTCTGTGGCGAACGCGCGGAACGTTGGGGAGCACCGTCCAAGTTCGCGATGAATTCGGCAACACGATCTTGTCGCCGACTCAATTCAAGGCGGTTGGCGGCAGCGTCTTCTTTGTGACCAACGGCAACGGCTCACAGCTTTACGAATACGTGCAGACCACGGGAGTTGCCCGTATGGTCGACAATTCGGTGAGCGGATTCGGTCAACTCGTTGTCGTCGGCGGAAGGTTGTACTACACGACGTCGGGGACGCTGAAGACAGTCTCTACCGCTCTGGTCGATGGCACGAGCGGAACACCGACAACAGTCACGACCCCTGCAAACGGGAATGGGACGATCACGCAGGCGGCCTTGCTGACCAGCGTTACGATCAACGGCAACGCGAGACTCGCGTTCCTGGCGACTGATCGCGATTCGACGGGAGTTGACGATTTCAGCCGCACCGCATTGTGGACGATCGACCTCGCCTCACCAACGATGGCCGTGAAGCAGACTTCGCAAGCGAACGGCTTCGGTACGCAGCTTGGCAATCTGACGGCGACTTCACTGAACGGCGGAACGCTGTTCTTCACGGCGGGGACTGAATTGTGGAAGACTGACTCTGCGGGAACGACGTTGGTCACGGACTTGCATGTCAACGCTGGTCAATTCACGGGAGTCGTAACGCGGCTGTTCTTCACTGCCGGCGACTCGCTCTTCATCAGTGACGGCACAGCGGCTGGAACTCACGAACTCTTTGAAGATGCCGCAAGCACCGTGCATGTTCAGAGTCCGTTCTCGCTGACCGGCTTCAATGGCCGATTGGTTTTTGTGGCTAGCCATGCGGATGGCTTCGAGCCGTGGATTTACAACCCGGCGGATACCAATGACCGACCGCACCAACTCAAGAACATCAATCGCGCCGCTGGACTCGGATCGTCTCCAAACAGCTTCACGGTGGTCGGCGATGCGCTGTACTTCACCGCCGATGATGAGGCCGCCACCGGTCGCGAGTTGTGGAAGACAGACGGCACGACCAACGGCACGATCTTGGTCACCGATGCGACTCCCGGACCGATTGGTACTTCACTGGACGGCCTCGTCAATCTTAATGGCACGCTGCTGTTGCAAGCGGTGACGCAAGATGGCGGCGGACGAATTTCCTTTGATCTCGTCAAGGTTCTGCCGGGAGCCACATCGCTCGCCGCCGTGCGTGACGATTTGGATGCTGGTTTCACCGTGAATGTGTTGGCATCAGAAGGTGATGGCCGCATCATGTCGGTGGATGGATCGGGGCCAGTGTTAGCTGCGGGGCAAAGCGTGTCGCTGTCGGCAACCAGCGGAGTGGCATCGCTAAATGTCACGGCTGCGGTTCGCGAGGCATTGCGGCGCGGGTTCACGCGGCTCACGTTCCAAATCTCCACCGCAAGCAACAACGTCAACTTCGAGATTCTGACATCACAGGCGGGTGCCGAGACTTCGTTCGGCGTGAAGCAACCGGGAGCTGGCCGAACCGCGTTGGTGGCTACTCCTGTTGATGGGCATGGCGTGCTGGTGGATATCTACGATGTCAAAGGGGGCTTGGTCGCCAGGGATCGGTCTGTGGTTGACATGCGGCAGATGGACGCCGGAACGTACTTCGCTCGCGTACATCGACCGGCCAGCGATGTCTCGCCGAACACATTGCCGTTCACATTTACTGTCGCAGCACCGCCTGCCGGTCAAACGCGGCCGTTGTACTTTGATCCGGATCGCGACGTACTCCGTGGTGGAGAGGGAAGCGACACGCTCAATGGTGGTGCGGACATCGACCAGTTCTTCGGCGGCAACGGGGACGACACGTTCCTCGCAACGTCTGGAGAAGTGCATGATCTCACCACAAGCCAGAACGATAGCCTGATTGAACCAACGAATCCCGACGAGCAAGGGGCCATCGTTAAGCGAGTGCTCGATCCGGTCGTCACGCTCGTTGATCCTGCGGTGCGCGATGTCGTGGGGCGTCAGTTGGAACATGCCTTTACACGCCGATTCGACGGCTCACTGCAACTCGCGAAGCCGATCCATGCCAGCGAACTGGCAAGCCTGACTCGCCTCGACCTGAGCGACCGAGGCGTCACGTCGCTGGCAGGCTTGGAGGATGCGATCAACTTGCGCGAGTTGAATCTCAATAACAATCTGATCACGGATCTCAGTCCGATCCAAAAGAGTCGCCACCTCACCGGTGACAACGTGGGCGCGGCAACCGGAGCGGCGGAACTGCGAACGCTCAGCTTTGACAACAACATTGTCAGCGATCTCACCCCATTGCAATTGCTTCGCCGACTCCAAGAAGTGAGTGCGGATCACAATGCGATTACGAGTCTCTCCGTGTTGTCCGGTCTTACGGAACTGCAACTTTTGAGTGTTGATCAGACGGACTTCAATGTCGGCTCACACATTCGGTCAGTTGGTCCACTGCAATCGTTGACGAAGTTGCACAAGCTCAGCTTGGAAAACAATCGCATCGACGAAGTCTCGGCACTCACGGGATTGAATCAACTGGAGCGACTCGATCTGCACAACAACTTCGTCGGCGACGTGCAACCGCTGACGAACGTGCGAGTGCTCGACAACGGCGATGGGGGATACTCCGAGAATGGCAGTGGCTGGATCGGTGCCGCCAATTCCGCCGCCTTCGACGGCGATTATCGGATGCACGCACCGGGTACGAGCAACGACACGATCACTTGGTCGTTCGCGGGGCTTCTTCCGGGAATCTACGACGTCCAAGCGACATGGCCGGAGCAGGAGTCTCGATCAGCAGCAGCGCAATTTGATATCGCCAATAACAATGTCACATCGGCTAACTTCGTGGATCAACGGTTCGCTCCGACGGGTTCCCTGTTCGGTGGCAAGCACTGGCAAAGCCTTCATAGCATCACAATTCCGACGAACAACAACAGCTTGGTGACGGTCACGCTACATGTCTCAACCGACGGCACCGTCGCCGCAGATGCCATTCGATTGGTCCGCTCCACGCCAGTGCTGCCGAGTCTGTTGTCGGCCGATCTGACCGGCAATCCGTTGAACAATTTGGCGCATGAAGCGTTGCTCAACCGAGAGGCGAATGGAACCGGACGACTCGTCGGTCATCCGAATGCGATTGTGATGTTAGATGCCAATCCCGCCCGGCCGATGTTCTTGCCAATCATTGGGACACAACAGATTGCCGCATACGACGAGCTCAGTCTGCAACTGCAATCATCGGAGCCAAGCTTTTTCTTCGCGATCAGTAATGCACCAGCCAGTTTGGGTCATCCCGGTTTGTTGACTCGAATCGAAGAAGGCGTCCTCATCGTCACTCCGATCGGTGGCTTTACCGGCATCGCCACGATCACTGTTTCCGCGTCGGACGATTTGAGCGGACTGTCGCCTCAGTTCGGTCGCACGGCGACTCAGAGCTTCCATCTCTTGGTTGGTTCCAATGACATCGTGGGGCGCGTCGCTGTCGATCTCAACAGCAACACAAAGGTTGAGAGCAATGAGCCGGGGATCGAAGGGCGATACGTCTTCGGCGATCTGAATGGCGATGGCATTTGGAACGGCCCGAACTCCACAGAACCGGCTACGATGACGGACGCTTCCGGCTATTACGATTTCTCAGCGGGAGGTCGCGTTACGAGCTTTGTCTCTGGATTGAAGGTGACGCCGATCTTCCTGCATGGAGCACTGACTGATCTTGGCTCGGCCGATGATGTCGCACATAGCATCGCGGTTTCTCCGGACGGGCGAATCATCCTGGCGGGAGCGACCGGAATAGGGAGCAGTGATTCGTTCGCGGTGACGAAGTACGACGTCGCCACAGTTCTTGATGCAGCGTTTGATCTTGATGGGAAGCTGACGACCTCCTTCGGCACTCCTTCCAACTCACCGCATCCGATTCGGGACATCAAACCTGGAACTGGTCTCGGTTCGTTGCCAAGCAATCTGGTACAGGTCGGGTCGCAAATGTTCTTCACTGCCGACGACGGCATTCATGGTACTGAACTTTGGAAGAGCGATGGCACTGTCGAGGGAACCGTGCTTGTCGCTGATATCAATCCGGGATCTGCCTCCTCAATGCCGAGCGAACTGACCAACTTCAACGGCGTCTTGTACTTTCAGGCGACATCGCCGTTCAGTGGAGCCGAACTCTGGCAAAGTGACGGCACGGCCAGCGGCACATTCCCGGTCACCAACATCAACTTTTCTGGCGACTCGTCACCCAGACATCTGACGGTTGTTGATCGTTTCCTGTTCTTCACGGCGACGGACGAGTCCAACGGTGAAGAACTCTGGACGATCTCGGCCTTTGCTGGTCCCTTCCTTGTTGCCGATATCAATCCCGGCCTAGCTAGCTCATCTCCTCACAACCTCGTCGATGTGAATGGAACGTTGTTCTTCACCGCGACCGATGGTAGCGGCCTGGAGCGACTCTGGCATTACACCTTCGGCTCCGGCTTGGTCTCGATCTTTGGTTTTGAAACAGGCATCAGCAATCCTGCTCCCCGGAATCTGACCGACGTCAACGGCACGCTCTACTTCACGGCCACAACACCGATGAAAGGTGAGGAACTTTGGCGAGTTGATCCGAACTTCGGGGCTACGCTCGTGAACGACATCAACGTTGGTACAGAGAGTTCGTCGCCCAGCCAGCTCGTGAACC
>JAYVQJ010000399.1:0-2190 GCA_043777235.1 Planctomycetia bacterium | reverse complement strand
CGCTAGCGCGTTCCGGCTAATTGATCTGTCCCGAATTCTTGGCTGTAACACAGCACTGGCGAGCATCCGCGATCAGCGTCTGAAGGAGCAGTTTCGTGTTGGCGATCGATCGGCTTTATCACACCGTCAAAGCGGGCGGACGCCCCATCCCGTCTCGTCTATCTCGTTGGCGATCGCTCGCCCAGTCGATTGGGCGGCGAGCTGTACAATTCAAGAAGCTCGACGATCGCGAACTGCTGCAAGCCAGCCTCGAAGTTCGTTGGCGAGCCAAAGCCGGAGACTCGCTGCTGAAGCTCATGCCCGAGGCGTACGCGCTGGTTGTCGAAGCTTCGCACCGCACCACCGGAATGACTCCGTACCCAGTCCAGGTCATGGGAGCGATCGGCCTTTACGAAGGTGGCATCGCTGAAATGCAAACCGGTGAAGGCAAGACGCTGACCGCCACGCTGCCGTCGTATCTGCGAGCACTCCCCGGCAAGGGCTATCACGTCATCACCGTCAACGATTATCTCGCCAAACGTGACTGCGAATTGATGGCTCCGATTTACGCCGCGCTCGGCATGACCGTCGGCTGCGTGACGTCTCCTGATGAAACCGATGCCCGCCGACGAGCCTACGCTCAGGACATTACCTACGGCACCGCGAAAGAATTCGGCTTCGATTACCTCCGCGACCGGCTGCGACTGGGAGTCGGTGCTCAGGACGACCAAAAGCCCAATGTGTTCGTCCAAAAAGGGACCGGAGGTGGCGATGGCGAGCGTCCGGTCCAACGCGGTCACTACGGAGTGCTCATCGACGAAGCGGACAGTATCCTGATTGACGAAGCGCGAACGCCGCTGATCATCGGCCTGACGATGCACAACGACGCGGCCACCGTCAGTCTCTTTCGCTGGTGTCAGCGAGCGATCTCGCATCTCGTCGCCAATGAAGACTTCGTCTACGAGCCGCAACGCCGTTCGGCGTACCTGACCGACGCCGGTTGCCGCAAGGTGCTGTTGCTTGCGAAGCCGGCGCTGATCGACTCGGTCGACACCGAACGGATCTACAAACACGTCGAGCAATCGCTGACCGCGCGATTCGCGTTCATCCGCGACAAGGACTACGTCATCGTCAACAACGAAGTGAAAATCGTTGACGAAGGGACCGGCCGCGTCATGGACGGTCGCAAATGGCAAGACGGTTTGCATCAAGCGATCGAAGCCAAAGAACTCGTCCCCGTCACGGCTGCGTCGGGCGAAGCGGCTCGCATCACCGTGCAGAGCTACTTCCGGCTGTACAGCCACATCAGCGGCATGACCGGCACCGCCGTGCAAGGCATCGGCGAAATCAAGCGGACCTACGGCCTGTTGGTCACGCCGATTCCGACGAACAAACCGTGCATCCGAGTCGGCTGGCCCACGCGAGTCTTCGCGACGATGGAGTCGAAGCGAACCGCGATCCTCAAGAGCATTGAAGAACTGGTCTCCGTCGGCCGCGCAGTTCTACTGGGCACACCATCCGTCGAAGCGTCGGAAGCGATCGGCAAACTGCTCACCGATAAAGGGATCGAATTTGAAATCCTCAACGCTCACTTCCACGAGCAGGAAGCGGACATCATTTCCCGCGCCGGCCGAGTCGGCAAAGTGACCGTCGCCACCAACATGGCCGGCCGCGGCACCGACATCAAATTGGACGAGGAGCTCGTCAAGAATGGCGGCCTGCACGTCATCGCCACTGAAATGCACAGCTCCGCCCGCATCGACCGCCAACTCATCGGCCGTGCCGCTCGGCAAGGCGACCCCGGCAGCTATCAATTCCTTCTGTCGCTGGAAGACGAACTGCTCCGCTGTCTGGAACCCGAAGACCTCGACGCTGAGCGACGACAAGCTCGGCCAGATTCCAATGGCGAACTGTCACGCAGCTGGATTCCGTTCTTCAAGAAGACGCAAAAATTCTTGGAGAAGACGCACCTTCGCCAACGCAAAGACCTGCTCAAAGCCGAACGCCACCGCATGCAGATGTATAAGCGGATGGGCCTCGATCCGTGCCTGGAGTTGACTGAGTAATTGCTCCGCCGCTCGGCATTTCATCCGCGACGATGATCCTTGACCGCTTCCTTGACTTGCAGCCTGCAATCTTTCGGGGCTGTTGGTTGCTCCGTGCGGCCTAACTAGACCCGCAAAGGAAATTGCGCAGGCGAGCGGGGCGGCG
>JAYVQJ010000398.1:0-2192 GCA_043777235.1 Planctomycetia bacterium | reverse complement strand
CGTCACGCGGAGCGGTGACGGCTACGTAGCCATCATCGCTCCGCGTGATGAGCCGAACGCTTCACACAGCGCAGTTATTTTCTGCGATCGGTATGAGTGTCGTCAAAACCACGTTTCGTGACTTGCCGCGACGCACAATGCGGGCGCTGGATGCCCTCCGGCCAACGCAATTCACGCACGGTCTGAAAACACTTCTGGTCATCAATCAACGGCAACAACGTCAGAGCCATCCGTGGCATCCTCTGTTGAATTCGATCGCCCATACCCAGCCAAACGCGACCAACTTTTACTCCGTTTTTTCAAACTCAGACAGACCTCCGCGGTTCGCCGTATGAGACATCTCGAATTTCCTCCACAGTTCAATCCCGTTCTGCCGGGCGGAATGGGCACTCTTTACGTTCCGGCGATCGATCCGAATGGTTCGGATTATCGACCAGAGAATGCGTATGGACCTCGCGATCCGTTTCGTCCGCAGTTGCGGCGGCTGTTGGCCACCGAGTTCGGATCGACTCAAAAAGTCTCGCTGCCGAAGCGGCTGAGCATCAATGAGTTTCTCAATATCGAACGTCGGCCGAACGCGGTCGTTAGTTCGTACACATCTCTGTTGCAGTATCGGCCGCTCACGCTGCCTACGACCGAGGAAGCAGAACGTTCGATTGGAAGAAACTGATCTTGGCGCAGCAGCGAGTGAATTAAGTGGAACCGCTGGGGAAAGTAGGCGAGTCACTCCGTGACTCGAAGTTTCCGGTCACGGAGTGACCGGTCTACGAACGAACGCGCCGAGCAGCGTAGCGGGACGGACTCAGAACTCCGGGAAGCAAACTCGCCGGGATGTCCTCTTCGCGTTACTTTGCCGCTTTGCGTCTTTGCGTTGAAGGCCGCTGATCCCGCACAACAGAACTCACTGGCGAACCTGATGTCTGGATCATCGTCGGAATCCGATCGCAGTCGTCGCGCAAGGATGACGGAGTGGATCGCAGTGGCGTGGATCGTGGGGTACGCGATCTTCTTCTTTCACTTCAATCTGCCCAATCGCAATTCCGTGAGTCGCGTTGATGTCTGGCTGGCTCTGCCGGATTTGCTGTGGTCGAACGTGGTGACGCCGCCGGACTCTGCGCCTTCGAGTTGGGTCAACCTTTGGCAGCGCGCCGATTTGATCGCAATTGCAGCGGCAATCTGGCTGGGAAGTTGGGCGATCGGCGGCTTGCTGTTGCGAGCACTGCAAATTCCCTTGGCTGCTCGCTCGGCCGAACGCTTGGTGTGCGCGTGCGGCTTGGGATTGTCAGCGGTGTCGCTGCTGACTCTGGGTTGTGGCTTGGCGGGATGGATGTCGCCGTGGTTGCTCGGCGGCTTGCTCGCCACGGCGGTGATCGGCGAAGGTCTGTTCTGCCTCGCCAATCGCGCGGGAGCACCGCCGTCCGATGATCGTCCGTCAAACTGGAAGTTGCTCGCCGGCTTCGTGACGCGCGGAGAGCAACTTCCCTTCTCGCTCATCGCGAAGAGCCTCGCTGTCGTCACGATGGGTTTGTTCTTGTTGGCGATGCTTCTGGGATCGCTGCTGCCTCCGACCGACTTCGACGTGAAGGCGTATCACCTGACCGGGCCGAAGGAGTATTTCCTCGACGGTCAGATCACGTTTCTGCCGCATAACGTTTACACGAACTTCCCGTTCTTGACCGAGATGCTTTGTTTGCTCGGCATGGTCTTGCGACAGGATTGGTATCGCGGAGCACTGGCCGGTCAGGCAGTGCTGATGGGGTTCGCTCCGCTGACGGGCTTGGCTCTGTTCTGTGCGGGACGCCGATGGTTCGGCAACATGGCCGGTTGGTTGGCGGCGACGATTTATCTCACGACGCCGTGGACCTACCGATTGGCAATCATCGCGTATGTCGAAGGGGCGCTGTCGTGCTATTTGTTTTTGGCGTTGTTCGTCGTGCTGTTGGCGATTGAGACGCTGCGCCGTGAAGCAGATGGCTCGGCAGCGAACCGTTTGTTGTTGCTGGCCGGACTGTTCGCAGGAAGCGCGATGTCCTGCAAGTATCCGGGATTGGTCTCGGTGGTGATGCCGCTGGCGTTGGCGATCGCGGTGGTGGCGTTCAATGGCCAGCGGCCTGTGATCAAGCCAATGATTTCGTTCATCAGCGGGACGACACTCGCGGTTGGACCGTGGTTGCTCAAGAATTTGGTGATGA
>JAYVQJ010000397.1:0-2198 GCA_043777235.1 Planctomycetia bacterium | reverse complement strand
TTCGGCGAAGTCGGCCTACAAATTAGGACACTACCGACGGCAGATGGTCAAGCCGGGCGGTTTCGGGAGTTTGCATTCTTGGCGAGGTCTCCGCAGACCTATCGTCACTCTGCCGATTTTTTCGGTTGCGCGATGTTGCGAGGCCGATCAATTGACGAGGACCGTATTACCCGGGATGGAGCCCTCTTATGTCAGCACGATCGTCAGCAAGGCCGAAGAATCTCCAACGGGTCAGTCGGTGGTTGAGTCTTGGTCTGTTGTGCCTGTCGATGATCGGCTGCAAATCCTGGGCTCCGTGCGCCTCGCGAACGCCGACAACGGCTCCGCGTGAGATGCTCGTTCGGTTCGTGTCCGAGACGACTTCGACGACATCGGCCAAGCGGCCTGAAGCGTGGCAGTTGCAGAAGACTCAGCGCGATGCTGCTGTGAAAAGAGCGGTGTTCGAGTCCAAGCCATCAGTCGTCGAGTCAAAGTTCGATACGGCCGTGACCCCGGCGTCGTTCGAGAAGAGTCTGTGGCAAAGCGACGAGCCAACTCCGGTCGTGACCAGCGAGAACAGTTGGAACTCCGAATGTGCGCCGTCGGATGGAGACACCGAATTCGCGTGCCCGCAACTTTGTTTCGGCTGCGACATCGACAATGCGTTTTCGACGTTGTGGTGCGATGCGAAAGGGGTCGTGAATTGGAACAACGGACTGATCCTCGCGGCGGCAGGAGGTGCGGCGATTTGGATGCACGTCGGAAGTCCCGATCGCGAAGTCCGTGAAGGAGTCGCCCATCATCCGAACCGCTGGGGAGAGACGAGTCAAACTCTCGGCAGGCTCGGCCAAGTGGAGTATCAAGCTCCCGTGCTACTGGGGTTGTACGGATACTCGGTTTGGAAGCAGGACGAAGAACTGCACGATGTCATGGGATCGCTACTCAGTGCGACGACCATCACCGGCCTGAGTACGTCGGCGTTGAAACTCGTGACGGACACAGCTCGCCCGTCGACGCATTGGATGAACGGTCATTACGGGTTCCCTTCGTATCACACCGCCAGCACGTTCGCGATCGCCGCAGTCTTGGATGAGTACTACGGCTGCAAGGTGGGACTGCCGGCTTACTTGTTAGCCGGAGCGGTCGGATACAGCCGGCTCGATCAGCAAGACCATGACTTGTCTGACGTCTTCTTCGGCGGGGCGCTGGGGTTCGTGATCGGCAAGGCGGTCGCTGGCCGGCATCTGTGCGGCAACTCGAAGATTCAAGTCGGACCGTACTTTCATCCGACCGATGGCTCGCCGGGCGTGGCGCTCGAGACGAAGTTCTGAGCCTTCAACGTTCACGTGTCGCGACGCAGATACCCGGCGGATGACTCGAAGTATTTCCGGCGGCGGCGTTGCTTCTCTGGGGCGGCGGCGTTGGCTTGTTGCAGGTCAGCGAGGTTGGCGTTGCAGACTCGGCAGCCGATCGTCTGCAAATGAAAGTCGATGTACCCGCGCGGAACTTCGTCGAGCGCTTGCAGCAAATACGCTCCAAGCTGACCGCGAGTCGGACAGCTCAGCCGGCCTCGTCGCCAGACTTCGCCGACGGAGAAGCCTCCTTGATCGCTGTCCCTCGCGATCGTCGCCAATTGACGGCGTAGAGACTCCGAGTCGCGCAGCGATTGCTCGACCAGCGCCATGCGGTCGGCTGGCAAGTGTTCGGCGAGATACGCGCGGAGGTCTTCGTCGGTGATGGCGGTTCGGGACATCAAGTCGCTCATTTCTTCTGCCAACGCTGCCACGCGAGGCCGGGACGATCGACTCGGAATTTCACCAGCCGCGTGTGTTCGACTTCGGTGACGTAGACCGTGCGGCCATCGGGACCGCCGAAGCAAAGATTGCTGGGCATCTTGCCGAGCACATCGACTTCACGCAGCACCTCGCCATTCGGCGACACGACCACGACTGTCCCCTTGCCGTGCCGAGTGACATACAGATTGCCGTCGATGTCGCAGCGCATGCCGTCGAAGCCATGATCGGGGAATTGCTTGAGCAGCCGTTTGTCTTTCAGTCCGTCGGCAGTGATCGTGAAGGCCCAGATGCCACGTTGAACGCTCTCGTTGACGTACAGCGTCTTGCCATCCGGGCTGACTTCAATGCCGTTGGTTGTCCCCATCTCGCCGGCAACTTTCGTGACTTTGCCTTGCCGGTCGATCCGCCAAAGTTGTCCGGTGC
>JAYVQJ010000396.1:0-2198 GCA_043777235.1 Planctomycetia bacterium | reverse complement strand
ATCCGGCACAGCGCGTAAGCCGCCGCGATCCGCACGCCGATCGACTTCTCACCAAGCTGTTTCCGCAACGGTTCGATCGTCGACTTCGCATCGTCACCGAGATCACCCAACTCGCTCGCCGCCCAATACCGGACGACCGCATCGTTGTGAGCCAACGCCTTCGTCAATTCCGAAACAGCGCTCTTGCCGAATGCTCCGAGCGACAGCACCGCCCGCCGCCGAACCACAGGCGCTGCCGATTTCAACTCGGCAGACCACTCCGCAAGAGACCGGCCTGCGATGCCACCCAACAATTCTTGTGAGTCTGCAACTGACGAAGGCCACGTCGTGAGACCCGCGATGAGCAGCAGCAACACGCCCGTTCGACCAATGCTCAACGATCTTCTCATCGCAACAGAACTCCCGATTTGGTTTGCGAATGTCGCAACGATGTCCACGGCAGCCTAATTCGTCGGCTTGCGCAAAATGTAGGGTGGGACCAGCGAAGCGCCGGCCCACCAAAGATGTGAAATCTTAAATTCCAAATCTCAAAGGTGGGCCGGCGCGGCGAAACGCCGCTGGTCCCATCCTACGGTAAGCCGTTGAACCCTTGAGGCCAGCCCTGGCGGCGGGACTCTTTCACGGCCTCGGAGTGACTGACCTACTCCACGACTCAGGCTCGCGACCGTTCGACCGTTTGATGCCACTGCTTGAGCAGCAAGTCACGTTGAGTGCTTGGCATCACAGGTACAAACTCTCGCTGCAACTGCCAGTTCTTGGCAACGTCGCTCAAATCGGACCAAACGCCCGTTGCGAGTCCCGCAAGATACGCGGCTCCCAACGCCGTCGTCTCTTGCACCTGCGGTCGTCGCACGATCACACCCAGCACGTCCGACTGGAACTGCATCAGCCAATCGTTCGCCGTCGCGCCGCCGTCGACTCGCAAGGACTGCACCGCGACTCCCGAATCCTGCCGCATCGCATCGAGCACATCGGCCGTCTGATAGGCCATCGCCTCCAACGCCGCTCGCGCCAGATGAGCTTTCGTCGTCCCGCGCGTCAGTCCGACAATCACGCCGCGAGCATTCGCATCCCAATACGGAGCACCCAACCCGACAAACGCCGGCACGAAGTACACGCCACCGTTGTCCGGCACGGATGTCGCCAACTCCGCCGTTTCGCTGGCGTGTTGGATCAATCCCAATCCGTCACGCAGCCACTGCACCGCCGCCCCGGCGACGAATACGGAACCTTCCAGGCAGTACGTCGTCCTGCCGTTGACTCGCCAGCCGACGGTCGTGAGCAATCCGTTCTTCGACTCGGCCGGCTGTTCGCCGGTGTTCATCAGCAAGAAGCAGCCGGTGCCGTAAGTGTTCTTCGCGTTCCCCGGCTCGAAGCAGCCTTGTCCGAACGTCGCCGCCTGTTGATCGCCGGCAATCCCCGCAATTGGAATCGCACCGCCGAACCACTTCGGATCGCAGTCACCAACCACCTCGCTCGACGACACCACTTGCGGCAACATCGCTCGCGGGACGCCCATCAACTTGAGCAACTCATCATCCCAATCCAGCGTGTGCAGATTGAACAGCAACGTGCGGCTCGCATTGCTGACGTCGGTGACATGCCGCTTCCCACCGGTCAGCCGCCAAATCAGAAACGAATCGACCGTGCCAAAAAGAATCTCGCCACGTTCCGCTCGTGACCGCAGTCCCGGAATTGTGTCGAGCAGATGCCGAATCTTCGTTCCCGAAAAATACGCATCGAGCACCAAGCCGGTCTTCTTCCGAAACAGCGGCTCCAATCCATCGGACTTCATCCGTTCGCAAATCGGCGCGGTGATCCGGCTCTGCCAAACGATCGCATTCCCGACCGGTTTGCCGGTGTCCCGCTCCCACAGAATCGTGGTCTCACGCTGATTCGTGACCCCAATGGCCGCGATGTCGCTGGCCGACAACTTCGCGTTCGCCATCGCCTGCTGAGCGGTCGCGAGCTGGCTGTCCCAAATCGCCTCCGGGGCATGCTCAACATGTCCCGGCGACGGAAACAATTGCGGAAATTCCCGCTGAGCCACTCCGACCGCGCACCCCGATCTGTCAAAGACGATCGCCCGACTGGAAGTCGTCCCTTGATCGAGTGCCAGCACAAACAACTTTGGCATGACTCACCGCATCCTTGAGAGCGTCGTTATACGAAGTCCCAGAATTAGCCGCGCGGCGCTA
>JAYVQJ010000395.1:0-8483 GCA_043777235.1 Planctomycetia bacterium | reverse complement strand
CGCGCAGAGCCTTGCCCTGATCGTTGAGAAATTCCATCAGCCGCCCGATGACGTAGTCCGGCATGTGCGTGTTGATCTCACCGGCGAGTTCGATGAACCGCGTCGTCATGCCGTACTTGCGAGCCAACCACGTCAGATAGAACGGGTCGATCGGGATGCAGTGACCGCCAAGTCCTGGTCCGGGATAAAACGCCTGGAATCCGAACGGCTTCGTCTTCGCCGCGTCGATGACTTCCCAAACGTCGATGCCCATCTTGTCAAAGAGCATTTTGAGTTCATTGACCATTGCGATGTTCACGCAGCGGTAGGTGTTCTCCAAAATCTTGCACGCCTCAGCGATCTCAGCACTACTGACCGGGACGACCTTCACAATCGCGTGGCCGTAAAGTTGCTCGGCTAGCTTGCCGCTCACCGGATCGAGTCCGCCGACGACTTTCGGAATTCGCTGAGCTTGAAAGTCCGGATTGCCCGGATCTTCCCGCTCGGGGCTAAACGCCAGGAAATAATCACTGCCCGACTTCAATCCGGTTTTACTGAGGATCGGCAGCACGACGTCGCGAGTCGTCGTTGGATACGTCGTGCTTTCGAGCACGACCAGTTGCCCTGGCCGCAACGCTGCGCGGATGGCTTCCGTCGTCCCCACGATGTAGGTCATGTCTGGATCGCGGCTCTCGTTGAGCGGCGTCGGGACACAGATCAGGATGCAATCGGCTTCTTTCAGGCGGCTCATGTCGGACGTCGGCTCAAATTGTTTCGACGTCAGCCAGTTCGCGATCATCTCGGCGGGGATGTGCTTGATGTAGCTCTGCCCTTTGAGCAGCGTGTCGACCTTGCGCTGGTCGATGTCAAAGCCCATCGTTTTGAAGCCGGCTTTGATGAAGGCATTCAGCAACGGCAGGCCGACGTAGCCCAAGCCAATCACGCCGACGACCGCTTTCTTGTCGCGGATTTTTTGTTCGAGAGCCTCGCGCATGTGACACCATCCAACTTGGTCGAGAAATGAGAATCCGTTCGCCCCCTGCAAGGCGCGGCGGAATGTAACAGTCGAAAAAATCAGCCGCAATCACGGTTTCCCGGCAGATCAACGCCGGGGCTCTCGCATTCTTCGAAGGTTGGGGCTCCACGATCGAGCCGCTGCGAGACAAGTTGCCCGCCAGCAGTTACCACAGCGCGGTTGAATTCACTTTCGAGACGCCTCACACCATGATCTGCCGCAGCCAGGTCGTGAACGCTGCCACCAAAGAATTGCGTCACGAGTCGGATGAGCGAACTCAACAAGCACCGTACAGCCATTTCAGGAATCCACGAACGACGATGACGACTCATAAATCGACGGTTGAGGAAATCCGGCAACGCTTTGACGCAGAGACCGAATGCTACACCAATCTCGAAACGGGACAGGTCGCCACGGTCGATGCTCCGTTGGCAATGAGCCTCGTCGCTGAAGCAGCGGCGGCGACAACGCCTCACGCGCGCAACCTGCTCGACGTGGGATGCGGAGGTGGAAATTACACGCTGAAACTGTTGCAGCACCTTCCGAATCTCGATGTCACTCTGATCGATCTCAGCCAGCGAATGCTCGACCGCGCCGTCCAGCGAATTCAACCCGCGACGAAAGGCACCGTCGTCACGATTCAATCCGACATCCGCGAACTTGAGCTTGGTCAACAGCGGTTTGACGTCATTGTCGCGTCTGCCGTATTGCATCACCTGCGAGCCGACGACGAATGGCGCACCGTCTTTCAAAAGCTGTACGACGCGGTGAAGCCCGGCGGTTCGATCTGGATTTTCGACATCGTCGAAACCACGATCCCAGAAGTTCAACGACTGACTTGGCGTCGCTACGGCGAATACCTCGTGTCGGTCGACGGCGAAGCGTATCGAGACGAACTACTAAGCCGCATTCTCGAAGAGGACACGCCCCGATCAGTCCCATTTCAACTGGCGCTGCTTCATTCGGTCGGCTTTAGTGACACCGAAGTTCTGCACAAGAACTGCTGCTACGCCGCATTCGGAGCTGTGAAGCGTTAACGGCGAATCTCATGGACAATACAGCGGCCAAGCGAAACGGCTCTGAGCGGACATTCGTTGGCGAAGTGGTTTTTCTGAAACTGCAAACGGCGCTGTCGTGCGAGATCAACACGTTGAGCGATTCATTCGGCCAGTCCAACATCTAAGTAGACCCGCAGAGAACAGTTTGCAGTTTCAAAACTGACCGCGGCGAAAGTAGACCAGTCACTCCGTGACTGGAATCTTCGAGTCACGGAGTGACTCGCCTACTTTTCTCTGCGGATTTACTTTTAGAGGAATGCGATCATCACTTGGTCGCCAAGGAACAAGCCTTCGCGAGTCAATCGTATCCCGTCGCCGAAATCTTCGATCCGTCCTGCCGTCACCTCGCGAACGATCGTGGCACTCGCAAGCGAATCGAGGTCAAAACCGGTCAGTGTTCGGTACTCGTCTCGACGAATCCCATCGAGTTGCCGCAAGCCCAGCACGATCGCCTCGCGGGCACGATGATCGGGTGCGAGTTCTTCGCTCATCGCGATGCCACTCTGTCCGGCAAGCACACGTTTGATCCAAGTCGTCGTGCTGCGGTGATTGGACTCGCGGCGGCCGTTGATGTACCGCGCCGCTCCGGGGCCGAAGCCGAAGTAGGGGAGGGCTCGCCAGTACGTTTGATTGTGTCGGCAGCAAAATCCGGGTAACGAAAAGTTGCTGATCTCGTAGTGCTCGAAACCAGCCGCGGCAAGGTCGTCGATCGCGGCGGCGTACATGTCTCGTTCAAGTTCATTTGGAAGTTGCTCGATCGCTCCCTTCTCGCGGCGTGACCAGAACGTCGTCCCTTTTTCGAAGGTCAGGCCGTAGGTCGAAAGATGTGTTGGTCGCAGTTCGATGGCTCGTCGCAATGTCTCACGCCAATGAGCCAGCGTCTGACCCGGCAACGCGAAGATCAAATCCAACGAGACATTCGCGAAGCGGTTTTGCAGTCGAGCGATCGCGTCGAGGATCTCCGCCTCGCGATGATCTCGCTCCAATAACTTGAGCAACCCCTCGTCAAACGACTGCACGCCGAGGCTGACACGATTGACTCCGGCGTCGGCCATCAGTTGCAGTTTTTCATCGGTCAGCCCGGCAGGATTCGCTTCGACCGAGAACTCGTAACCCGGCGCGAGCGTGAACCACTCGCGAGCCAATTCCAACAACCGCGCCAGCTTATCCGGTTCCAAGTGCGTCGGAGTCCCTCCTCCGAAGAAGAGCGTGTCCACGTCGCGCGGCCGTTCGAGTTGCCGGAGTTCGGTCCCCAAGGCTTGCAGATAGTCACCAGCCAAATCATCTCGACCGGCCAGCAGCGTGAAATCGCAGTACCCGCAACGATGCACGCAGAACGGAACGTGCAGGTAGGCGGCTCGTGGTTCAGAAAAGATCGGGGACGACATGCACAATTCTCATGACTTTCCGAGACGATCAACTTGCGACACTGGTCGGCAAGTCTCAGAACGACGATCGCTTTTGAGCCCTCAAGAGTCCGAGTCACACCCTTCGGTTCCGTAGTTTGGGTAGTGTCCTATTTTTAATGTAGCCTGACATCGCCGACTTCGGGAATAGCCGACTTCGGCGAAGTCGGCCTACAAATTAGGACACTACCCGCGGCTGAGTTTTTTGACCACACGGGCAAAACCAGTGGGTTACTTTCCATCTCCGATCACGCTCACATCTTTGAGCCGGATGTTGCCATTCACCGGCTTCATCTGCGTGAGATCGAGTGACTGGCGATGTGTCTGCACGTAGAGGCCGACGAGCTTCAACGGGGCGTCGAGGATGCCATCGGTATTGCCCTGCCACTGGCCGATGCCGGCACCTGGTTCGATCTGCCGCGCGGGTGATTCTCTGATTAGCGGAAAGGTGACGAAGCACCAACCATCGAAATCAATGGCGGCTTGATTGCCCCAGTCGCCTCCATCGACGTCTTTGGAGGAGTGCCAGCGCTCGCCTTTGGCATCCTCGATCTCCCAGAAAATGCGTCCCCAACTGCTGTCTCCTTTCACCCACACGCCCACGGCGTGAGGCTTGCCGGGAATGGACAACGGCTGCTTCAAACGCAGTGCGGTGTATTCGCCAACGACGTGTGGCACTTCTCCTTCGCGTTTCAGTTCCAGTTCAAGGCACGCGCCTTTCTCGGTGTCGTTGACCTGTCGAAGGTCGAAGTTACCTGGCCGCCGCAGCGGAGTGGCAATCTGTTGCTCATCGGGTACGAGTTGCCATTGGGCCAGGTCATCCATGTGGCTGATAACCTGCGTTCCAGCGGGAGGTTGATGGTTGGGGAAGGCCCGCTTGCCTGCGGTGATGCTCGTCGCGGCGATCGGACTGATGATGTAGTTCACAGCACTTGCGGCGGTGATGGTGAGTCGCTTGCCATTCGTTTTCAGAGACTGCTGTCGTCCGAAAAACTCGACCTGCTTCACGGCGGTATCGGTTGGGAACTCCAATTCCATCTCGCACTCCCCTCGCGGCGTCCAGAGCGCGTAGATGCGATTGTTGCCTCGCTCGAACTCCAGCGCGCACACGCTCGATGAGCCGGAAGGCATCTGCCGAACGAGCTGCACACGATCGAGCGTCTTGGTGAGCGTGGCGAGCGCGACATAGGCGGGCTTGGGGTAGTGCAATGGATTGCGCTGACAAAGTCCCGCTGCTCCCCAGAGATGGTCATAGTAAGCGTTGCCGACATCTTCGATCACGGCTGGCGAGATGGTCGGAAAACGGTAGGCGAGACCCGTGAGCATATCGCGTGCATACCACTCCGCGTGCCGCTGCGCACCGAGATCCCGCTCGGCGCGGAAGGTGAACTCAAAGCAGCCGGTCAAGGGAATGTCGTAGCCGAACTTCCGCCCCGTCTCGCCCATCAGCCAGATGCCTCCGGTGGCGTTCGGGTTGAGTTTTTCCGGCGCGAAAGTCTGGCTAGTCGTCTCACTTCCGAGGTAGTCGATGAGTTCACGAGGGAAGCCTCGCCGCAGCAGCACGGCGATCATGCCGGATGAACCACCGCTGTTTCCCGCGATGATCTTGAGCTGAGGGAACTTGGCGCGAAAGAATTTGGCGGCCTTCACTCCCAGTTCGAACAATTCCTCTTCGCGCGCGGCGAGCGCGGCATCCTGGGGCACATATTTCTCCCCATAGATCTCTGGAGGATACACGCGCGGGTCGTAGCTCTCATGGAACAGATCAATGTATTGGCAGTGCGGGAAGCGCTTGAGCATCCCGCCAATGGCCAGCTCGGCACGAGCCTCCGCTGCCGGCCAGTTCTTGAGATCCGCCAGACGGAAGGGCCACTGGATCTGATTGAGCGAGAGCTGCCACGGCGCAAGTTCCTGCTCGTTGGCTTTGGTCCAGATCATCGTCGTGCGACGAAATCCAGCTTTGAACAACATCGGTCCAGCCACCGTCACATCCTGTGTCGTGTAGTGGACGCCACTGAACCACCAAGTGCCAAAGGGCGATTCATAGCCAGCGGTGCGCGTATCCTTACCCAGTAGCGCAAATGCTGCCTCGTGCCTGAGCAGAGCCTGTCCGTCGGCATCTGCGAGTGTCACGCTCAGTCCATACCAGCCGGCGTCCGGCATGGTCAGCGGCAAGGTAATATCGGATTCGCTGCCCACGACTGGAAGCTCAACGGTCTTCGCATTCTTCACGAGTACTCGGCCATCGATGCTGTTGATTTCCCATCGCAATTCGTAGCGTCCTGCGGTGTTCGCGCGGATGGCGAAGGTTGTCTCCGGCGTCTCATCGTTGTGGAAGATGTTGCCTGGCTGCGACTGCTTGAGCCGCAACTCTGCCGGAGCTTTTTCCAAAGTCACTCCGAAGAGATGCACGGCACTGGTCGAGGTCGGCACTGGTTTGCGCCGACGATCCGTTTGCACTTCTAACCCACCGCACTTGCCAAGAAACTCGAAGTCGAGATACGGCCCGATTTTCATGGGGGCATACGGGTCTTTCTGGTCGGCGAGGATGTCCAGGATATCGCCCGCCTTCAAATCAACCCGCACGAAATAGAGCGGCGCTTTGATCTTCTTCTGGTCGGCAGTGGTGTATTCCACGCTGCCGACTTGCTCGATTTCGTCGCTGGGTTTCTCGTCGCCGCGTGGCAGAGTGAGCGTCGTGTCCGCCATCGCGCCACCACGGCCCCAGATGCCGAAGCGTGTCAGTCGCGTGGTCAGCACGGGATCTTTGCCAACATCTGGGTCCACTGCGCACAGCACCCATGCCCGATGATAAAACGCCTGCGGCACTGAAAAGTGCAGCGACTCCTGCATGCCATCGAGCGACGTGCGCGAGGTATTTTCATTGGTCTCCAGCGCCCGTAATCCCTGCATCTCCTTCGCCATGCCGACATCCACATTGCCCGCGCCGTCCGCCACCATCATCGGCACGCCCTTGACGTGCTGCACGCCAGATTTCAATGACACACGACACTCCTTCATCACGCCAGGTCGTGCGATGTGCCGCACATCCAGCGGCAGGAACCTGTCCGCGTTCTCGCGAGTGAATGACCGCTCGCTGCGCACCGCGCCGTCCGCTTCCAGCTTGAAACTCACCTCGGTGAGCCGGCTTTCACTCGCCACACGACCGCAGTATCGCCCTCCCAACCACAACTCCGTTCCTGCCGCATCTGCTCGCACCTCCAGCGGCACCCAACACTGCGAAGCCGAAGGCAGCGTGTCCCACACCTTCGCCAAGTCCGCTTGCTGAGTCTCCGTGTAGCGTGCGAGACATGGGCGACTGTGGTATTGAAATCTCAAGCCTGCGCCCGTGAACTCAATCCATCCATCTGCCATTGGCACTAGCTCGGGCGTCTTTTTGCCATCCTTCTCCACCGTGCGCTTCAACGTATCCGCCTTCACCGCCCCCAGCAGCGTCTGAGCCTGGCCATCGGCGAACTTGAACATCACTGCGAGTTTTCCCGATGCCCCAACCCGAAACTCTACCTCCGCCGTGTCGGCTCCATTCAACGCAACGACGCGAGGAGTGCCTGGCTTCGCAGCGGGCGCTGAAGTGTCCGCAGCGTGTGTCATGCGAATCGAAGCCGCTGACAGAATAAGAAAGGCTGCGAGCAGGAAGGCAGCGCGAGATTGGATCGTTGGCAGGTGTTTCATCATGGGGAGACGCGGTCCTGTTGGGAGCCAATCACTTCGTTGCCGCGGCCGAGCCACCCGTGATTTGTTGGTGGAACGCGGCGCGGGCGTTGCCTCCTTTTTCCACGAGAGCGTTTTGGACCATGAAGACGGTGATGACTCGTTGCTCGGGGTCGATCCAGCCGTGAGTGCCAAAGGCTCCGCCGTGGCCGAAGGCTTTTTCGGAGAAGCCGGGAATCGACGGCTTGCCGGGGGGCGAGCATTGCCAGCCGAGGCCGTAGTTCAACACCTTGCCGCCAGCCGTGTGAGGCTTCGTCATTTCAGCGATGGATTTCTCCGAGACGATGCGACGTCCCTCGTGGACGCCGCCGTTGAGGATCATTTGATAGAACCGAGCCATGTCGAAGGCGGTCGAGAAGAGTCCGCCGGAGGGTTCGGTCATGCGATGGTCGGCGGCGTCGGACGTGACGAACGGGTTGTTGACTCGCGTCAGCCCATTGCCATCGTCAGAGGTACGGTAGGTTTTCGTGATGCGTACACGCAGCCGATCATCGGGATGAAACGTTGTGTCGTTCATGCCGAGCGGATCGAGGACTCGTTCACGCATCAGCACGTCGAACGGCTTCTCCGACACGATCTCGGCGATGCGGCCGGCGACCGTGATGCCGAAGCCGTACTCGTAGTTCGAGCCCGGTTCAAACGCGAGCGGCGCTTTGACCAGTTCCAGCGTGTAGCTGCGTAACGAATGAACGCTGTCGGTCGCTTTACGAGGCGGAAACGCAATCCCGGCGGTGTGCGAGAGCAAATCTCGCAACGTGATCGGACGGCTCGGCGGCTGACCGTTCGCCAGCTTCACCTGGCCCAGTTCGGGCAGCCACTTCGACGCCGGTTCGTCGAGCGACAGCTTGCCTTCATCGACCAACGTCAGAATCGTCGTCGCACTGATCGACTTGGTCATCGACGCGATCCAGAACACCGCATCGGTCTTCATCGGCTGCTGCTTGTCGAGATCCGCGAGTCCGACTGCGTCATGGTGCAGCACCTTTCCGTCCTGCATCACGAGCGTCACCACTCCCGCCGCGCGGTGAGCCGCAATTTCCGTCTCCATTGCCGCTCGAATGCCGCCGAGTTTCTCCGGACGAACTTCCGCGCGAAGCGATTGCGAAACCAGCGCCAGGCCCAACAAAGCCACAAGCCAACCGAGTCGATTCATGGAGTCATTCCATTTGAAAGTGAAAGTGGGAGTCGTTCGTGTCACGAATTCGCATGGCACACGTGATCTGGCGACCAGAGCCACGCATCGGCTGCCGGGCAGCACGAGTCTAATACGAAGTCCCAGAATTAGCCGCGCGG
>JAYVQJ010000394.1:0-2203 GCA_043777235.1 Planctomycetia bacterium | reverse complement strand
TAGGACGGCCTTCCCAGGCCGTCGCGAAGTCACCGCGCACTAGCGACGGCCTGGGAAGGCCGTCCTGCAAGTCGTCTGCGTCATTCGGTTCACAGGAGTCGGGCGACTTCTAATGGTGCTGCCCAAGTCGCGTATTTGGCGAGATCGCAGACTCGTTGTGATCGGCGGCGTTGCAAGCATCCGGTCAGCAGTTCGCAAATATCGGGACTCCATTCAGGTCGCTTCTTCGCGAAGTCAGGCACCTTCCAGTGGTCGTGAATCGCTCGCAGTTTGGTGACGTCGTGCTCTGGGAACAAGGTCTCGCCGGTCAGCAATTTGTACGCGGTGCAACCGAGTGCGAAGTAGTCGGTGACTTCGGAGATTTCACGACCCCGAAGTTGCTCGGGAGCCATGTATCGGGGCGTGCCGACGATGTGCGTATCAACTTCGGTGGTCGGTTCCAATTCATTGATCGGCTTGGCGAGCCCAAAGTCCATCAACATCACGGTGCCGTCAAAGTTGAGCATCAAGTTGACCGGCTTAATGTCGCGATGCACGACGTCGCGTTGATGCGCGTACAAGACGGCCGAAGCGATCTGGCCGAACGCCTTGCGGAAGTCGTCTTGATCCAGCGGCCCGTTGAGTCGCACCAAGCGTTCCAGTGTGATGCCGTCGCAGAATTCCATCACGATGAAATAGGACTTGAATGCCTTGAACCGGCCGAACATGCGCACGATGTTGGGATGATCGAACGACTCGACGATGTCTGCCTCGCGGTGGAACCAAACCAACGACGCTTTGTCGTAAACCAAGCGATGACTGAGCATCTTCAGCGCGACGCGACGAGCATCATCGAGATGCGAACCTTCATAAACGATCGCCATGCCGCCGCGTCCGAGTCGCCGCACAACGCGATACGTGTTAAAGGTCTTTCCAGACAACACATCGCGTCGCTGAGCACCCAATCGCTTCGCCAACAACTTCGTCAGCACTTCGCCGATCTCAGGATGCTTGAGCGCGGCGGCGTGAAATTTGTCGGCGGGGAGCAACATCGCCGTCACGTCATCGTGAGCAATCAGATTGGCACTACGAGGCTCGTCGGTGAGCAAAGCCATCTCGCCGAGAATCTCTCCTTTGGTGCTGCGATCAATCTCGTAAGCGACGCCATGTTCGTCGTTCGCGACAATCCTCACGGTCCCACTGCGGATCAAGAACAGGCAATCCCCCGGATCACCTTGCCGAGTGAGAAACTCCGTCGCCGAATACTGACGCTCGACCATCTGTGATTCCAACTCATCAACCAACTCGACCGGCAGCGTGTCGAACGGAAAGCACTCGCGCAGCCGGCACTCGGCCGAAAGTTTTGGCTCTTTCGCGGCGTCAAGTTTGCGATGCGCTACCGGTGGAAATGTGCCATCCTCCGCTTCTCTCTCTTCACGACGGATCGGCCGCGGAGCGAACACGCTGGCTTCGACGGCGGTCTCCAGCGACTCACGTTCGGACATCACGTCCAGATCCGAGGCGTGCGTTTCGTCCGAAAGACACTCTTCGAGAATCTGTTCGTATTGGTTTCCCGACGTGGCGTTGTCGTGTTCGCCGTAGAGCTTCCGCAACAGATCGCTTCGCAGCTTCGGGAAACGGTCCACAAATTGTGAAACCGACTGCGCGTTTTCTCGCAGGCAGTATTCGCGAGCCAGCAGCTTGACCAACAAGATTCGATCGGACTCGATTTCCGGGCAAAGTTGCAGATATTCCTCGACCGTCCGCCCCGGTCCACTGGACCAACTTCGAGCCTGATCGAGCAACAACAACCGTCCGCGCTGAGCGGGAGTCATTGCTTGATGACTCTGAAGAAACTCGATCAAGTCCGGCGGAGAATAGTTGGCGTCCCAGATCGCCGAATACTCGCCCGCCAGACTCCATTCGGATTCTTCCGAGTAAATCACGTCTCGCGATCGCGCTTCTTGTGACATCCGCCGGAATCCTTGTGACTCGTCAATCGCCACATGCGAATGACGCGAGGGATTATCTGACGAGATTGGCTGATCTTCAAGCAGGATTATTGGGCTCTCCACCTTTCGTGTTGGAACGTATTCATCATCCGCAGGACGCTCGCCGGGATCATTCTTGGACTTCTCATGGAGGAAGCAGACTGCCGCGAAGTAACCCGACGCGTCAGCGAGGGCGAACCGTGACGACGCCCTCGCTGACGCTGCGGGTTACT
>JAYVQJ010000393.1:0-8516 GCA_043777235.1 Planctomycetia bacterium | reverse complement strand
GACAAGCTCGGCCGCGTGAAGACCCAGGGTGCCGAAGCCGGCGACATCGTGGCTCTGATCGGTCTGCCCAACCCGGAGATCGGTGACACGGTTTGCGATCGCTTTAATCAACGAGTCTTGCCGCGAATCAGTGTCGATGAGCCAACGTTGTCGATGCTCTTCACGATCAACGACTCGCCGCTGGCCGGCAAGGATGGCGGTAAGTTTCTCACCAGCCGCCACATTCGCGATCGGCTCGACCGCGAACTCGAACACAACGTCGCGCTCCGCGTCGAAGAGGCCGGCTCGAAAGAAAAATTCCTCGTCTCTGGCCGAGGCATCCTGCATCTGTCGGTGCTGATCGAGACGATGCGCCGCGAAGGTTACGAAATCTCGGTCGGTAAGCCGCAGGTCATCATCAAGGAGATCGACGGCAAGAAGCATGAACCATTCGAGACGCTGACCGTCGACGTTCCCACACAATACGTGGGAGCCGTCATGGAGCCGACCTGCACTCGACGCGGCCAAATGCTCGACCTCACCGCCAGCGACAACGGCATCAGCCATCTGACGTTTTCGATTCCCGCTCGCGGCCTGATCGGGCTGCGAACGCGATTGCTCAACGCCACGAAGGGCGAGGCCGTGATTCATCACCGTTTCGACTGCTTCAAGTACTGCGAGGGCGAAGTTCCGCACCGCCCCAACGGCGTGCTGGTCAGCCAAGAGAACGGCAAGGCAGTCGCTTTTGCGATGGGCAAGCTGCAAGAACGAACCGACATGTTCGTCAAGCCGGGCGATGAGATTTACGAAGGGATGATCGTCGGCGAGAACTCACGCGACAACGACATGGTCGTCAACCCGGTTCGCGAGAAGAAGCTGACCAACATGCGAGCCTCCGGCACTGACGAAAACATCATTCTCAAACCGCCCCGCGATATGTCGCTGGAAATGGCCCTCGAGTACATCGAGGACGACGAGTACATCGAAGTCACGCCGAAGACGATCCGCCTGCGCAAGATCGTGCTGCTCGGCAGCGACCGAAAGCGATTGCGGCTGATGTAATCAGATCAGATTGAACCACGAAGACACAAAGGCACGAAGAGGATTGCCATCCTTCGTGTCTTTGTCCCTTTGTGGTCCAAGTTCTTTTCCTTCAGAATGAGTGGATCATGGGATTCTTCGACAAACTGAAAGCTGGTCTCGCGAAGACCAAGCAACTGCTGCAAACCGACATTCGCGATCTGCTCAAGGCGGGCGAGATTCTCGACGAACCGAAGCTCGTCGAGTTTGAGAAGCGGTTGCTGCGCACTGACATGGGAGTCGCTGCCACCGATGCGATTCTCGAAGAACTCCGGCTCAAGCATCTCGGTCGTACCGTTGATATCGACGCGATTTGGCAGACGGTCAAAGACAAGCTCAAGAGCCTGTTGCGTGGCGACGGCAGCTCCAGTTGGGATGTCGATAATCCACTCTCGCCGTTGAAGATGTCGTCCACGAAACCAATGGTGATCTTGGTGGCTGGCGTGAACGGAGCCGGCAAGACGACGTCGATCGCGAAACTGGCCAAGTTCTTGATGAGCACCGGCAACTCGGTCGTGCTTGCGGCCGGTGACACGTTTCGCGCGGCGGCCGTCGAGCAACTGACCCTCTGGAGCCAACGGCTCGGCTGCGACATCATCACAAAACCGAGCGGCACCGATCCCGCCAGCGTCGCGTTCGCCGGTTGCGAACACGCGCTCAACACCGGCAAAGACATCGTCATCGTCGATACCGCCGGACGCTTGCAGACCTCGCAAAACTTGATGCAAGAGCTGACGAAAATACATCGCGTCATCGGCAAGAAAATCGAAGGGGCACCGCACGAAAGCCTGCTCGTGCTCGACGCGACGACCGGCCAGAACGGGCTGAGCCAAGCCAAGAATTTTTCCGACGCGACCCAATGCACTGGCCTGATTCTCGCGAAGCTCGACGGCACCGCGAAGGGTGGGGTTGCCGTTGCGATCCGTCAGCAAATGGGCATCCCCGTGAAATACATCGGCGTCGGCGAAGGGATCGACGACCTGCAAGTCTTCAGCCCCGACAGCTTCGTCGACGCGCTGTTCGCGTAGGTCAGCCTTTCCAGGCTGACAGGAATTGCGCTCGACACCGAAGAGTGATGTTTCTTGCAAACGACGGTTTGTAATCCCTTCGAGGCTGTGATTTATTGACGCTACCGAGTTTGCCTTGAGGGGAGGCGTTTGCCGAGATCGCCTCCGGTCCAACAACGGCAAGACGATCGTGCCTCACCCAAACACCTGTTTCTCTTTCGTGTTCTGCGTCACACTTTCATCAAGGCAAATTCGCTCGCCCTGGTGCGACTATCGCCACGGGTTGAACTCAGCGGCTTTCGCCGTCATTATTCGCAGTTCGCCGTCTGCCAAGCCGTTCGCTTCCCTCTGAGGCGAATGGTTGGAACTCGTCATCACAGACGGAGTTGTTGTTTTTGGAGAGGTCACCGTTCATGCGACGAATTTTGGTCGCCGGCAATTGGAAGATGAATTTGTTGCAGTCTCAAGGGGCTGCGCTGAGCCAAGCTCTGGCTGCTAAGTATCCGTTCGCAGCCGTCGAGATTTTGGTTTGCCCGGCATCGCCCTATTTGGCTGCGGTCGGAGCGGGCGTGCGCGGTTCGGCGGTCGAACTCGGAGCACAGAACCTGTACTTCGCCCCACAAGGTGCGTTCACGGGGGAAGTTTCCGGAGACATGTTGAAGGATGTCGGTTGCGGCTGGGTGCTCGTCGGCCACAGCGAGCGACGTCAATTTTTCGGTGAGACCGACGAACTGCTCGCCAAGAAAACGGCGACTGGGTTGAGTCATGGTTTGAAAGTCGTTCTGTGCGTCGGTGAGTTGCTGGCCGAACGGCAAGCCGGACAGACGGAAGCGGTCCTCGAAAAACAAATGGCGGGACTCGCACAAGTCTCGGCCGACCAGATGGCCAACATCGTCATCGCCTACGAACCAGTTTGGGCAATCGGCACTGGAGTCACGGCATCGACGGAACAAGCGCAGCAAGCTCATGCGTTTCTGCGCAGTCAGTTGAAGTCGCGATACGGCGACGCGGTCGCAGGTGCGACGCGAATTCTGTACGGCGGCAGCGTCAAGGCGGACAACGCTCTCGAACTGCTGTCGCAACCGGATGTCGATGGTGCGTTGGTCGGAGGCGCGAGCCTGAAAGCGGATTCGTTCAGCGCGATCATTGAGGCGGGCATTCAAGCTCAAGCTCGAAAGGGCTAACGTCGTTCGCAATGTTGTGGCGACTCGGAATCGTGTGAGGAGTTTTCATGCCAACGTTTTTGGCTTTGTTGGGGATGTTCATCAGCGTCGTGCTGATTGGGTTGATCTTGTTGCAACGCGGACGCGGTGGCGGCCTCGTCGGAGCATTGAGCGGGCTCGGCGGGCAAAGTGCGTTCGGCACAAAGGCCGGAGACACATTCACGCGCATCACGATCGGCGTTGCGGCGGCGTGGGTGTTGCTGGCCGGAGTCCACGGGCAAGTCCTGCGTGCTCGAACGGAAAAGTTCAAGAACGAAACCGAGCAGAAAGAAAAAGAAATCGGCAGCTCGCCGAAGGACAAAGGCAAAGAAAAAGGTTCGTCGAAGTCTGATGACTCGGAGTCCGTATTCGGCGCATTGAGCGACGATCCGAAGGACGAAGGATCAAAGAAGAGTTCCTCGACGAAAGCGAAATCTGACGAATCAGCGAAGGATCTCACGCCTGACAACGACAACAAGTCGGAAGCGGCCCCAAAATCTAAAGAGCCTCCGAAGAAGGAACTCGACGAGCCTGCTGACGGCAAATCCGACGACAAGAGCAAGCCGGACGAAAAGAGCAAAGCCGACGAGAAGAGCGGCGAGGCGAAGTAACTCGAATGCGGCTCTCGACGCTCCTCGAGTCAATCACAGACCGAGGAATCGAGACGCCGAAACGAAGTCACGAATCACAGCGGAGCTTGCTCAAGGCGGGTTCCGCTTTTCCCGTTTCAGACCGGTCGCAGAGGGCTCGCTGTGTTATTGAGCATGACAGGATTCGGAGCCTCAAAGGGGCAGAACGAGCGGCTAAACGTCGCGGTCGAAGTCCGAGCCGTCAACAATCGGTATCTCAAAGTGAACTCGCGGTTCCCCGACGCCTATGCGGCGCTCGAAGGGGAAATCGAACGAGTCGTACGGGAGCATGTCGCACGCGGGACGGTCACTGTCGCGCTGGATGTCCGGCCGGTCACGGGTGCGTCCGCGTCGCAGATCAATGTCGATGTGCTCACGGCGTATTGGAATCAAGTGAAGGACTTGTCGCGGCAGCTCATCGTCGGTGTGCCGGCGGACATGTCGAATTTCCTGATGCTGCCCGGAGTCGTCACCGACAGCGGACGTGGAGAACTCGAAGCCGAACGGGATTGGCCGTTTCTGAAGACGCAATTGGAAGAGGCACTCGGCAAGTTCAAAGAGTTCCGCGTGCGCGAAGGGCGTTCGATGGGGGACGACTTGCGGCTCAACGGCAAAGTCATCGCCAGCAGCCTGGACGAGATTGCGAAGACCGCGTCGGAAGTCGTTCAGCAATATCGCGACAAGTTGTTGGACCGAGTCCGCGAGTTGTTGAAGGGAACGAGCGTTGTCATCAACGAGCCGGATTTGATTCGCGAAGTCAGCGTGTACGCCGACCGTTGCGACATCAACGAAGAGATCACGCGACTGCGTTGTCATCTCGAACAGTTTGAAGCGTTTCTCAGCGACAAGGTGTCGCAAGGCCGGAAGCTCGATTTCTTGATTCAGGAAATGTTTCGCGAGGTCAACACGATCGGCTCGAAGGCCAACAACGTGACGCTCGCGCGGTTTGTCGTGGAGATGAAATCGGCAGTCGAAAAGATTCGTGAAGTCTTACAGAACGTGGAGTAGTTTTCGGTGTCTGATTCGAGTCCGTCCGTCACCAGCGAATCGTCATCGGCCGGCCGACGCGCCGGAACGGAGAAACTGCGAATCGTCGTGCTGTCTGGACCAAGCGGGACCGGAAAATCGACCATCGTGAATCGGCTGGCGACACAGACGGAGGTCAAACTTGTCAAAGCGATTTCCGCGACGACTCGACCGCCGCGAAATCAGGAACAGGGCGGTGAGGACTATTATTTTCTGTCGAAGGCTGAGTTCTTGCGGCGGCGGGATGCCCACGAATTCGTCGAGTGTTTTGAGGTGCATGGTTCGGGAAATTGGTACGGAACGCTCAGGTCGGAATTGCAGCGAGCACACGACACCGGCGGCTGGGCGATGTTGGAGATCGACGTTCAAGGAGCGATGCACGTGCTCAATCAATATCCCGAAGCGGTGACGATTTTCATTCGTACCGCGTCGGAGACGGAGTTCGAGCAGCGACTGCGGGCGCGGGGCACGGAATCGGAAGAAGTGATTCAGCGGCGGCTACAGACAGCACGCCGCGAACTGGAAATGGCGGACCGTTACCGTTATCAGGTCATCAATGACGACCTGGATCGGGCAACGGCGGAAATCGTTCAAATCTTGAAAGGTGTGGAGGGAAACTCGAATGCTTGATGTTTTCAAAGACGAAGCGATCGTGAACAAGGTCGGTGGCCGGTTCAAATTGTCGTCGCTGATCCAGAAGCGACTGGTCGCTCTGAACCGAGGAGCTCGGCCGCTGGTCGAGTTGAACACCAAGAACCCGATGGAGATCGTGGTCGCGGAAATCCTCGGCGACAAAATCTTCCTGGATACTTCCGGCAACATGGCAATGGGCCACGACGGTGGCCCGGCCGAAGGCCGCAAGCGTCGTGATGCGGGCATCGACTTGGACAGCCTGTCGTAACCGAATCGTCGCGCCGCTCTCTGACTCTGATTGAGCGAATTCGTTGAGTTCGCAGACGACCGGGAGGATTGAGCCATGCTCAAGCGTGTTGTCGTGTTCGCGGCGATTGTCGGAGTCATCGTCGCTGCGAAAGTGTTGATCAACCGATCATCGCGCGATGAGTCTCCTCCGCCTCTTCGAAAGGCTCCCGCCATGAATGCCTCGGACGACAACGACCCCGGCCTGCTGCCCCTCGCCAAAGACGACGCCGAGTGGCAGAAGCGGCTGAACCCCGAGCAATTCAAAGTCGCACGCCGCAAAGGAACCGAGCGAGCCTTCACCGGCGTGTATTGGGACAACCACGAGCCGGGCGTGTACCGCTGCGTCTGCTGCGGTCAAAAGTTGTTCGATGCCGAGACGAAATTCGAATCCGGTACCGGCTGGCCGAGCTTCTACCAACCAATCTCGTCCGAGAATGTCGGCGAAGTGACTGACCGCAGTAGTTGGTTCGCGACGCGCACCGAAGTCGTTTGTAGTCGCTGCGACGCTCACCTGGGTCACGTCTTCGAGGACGGCCCTCAGCCGACCGGCCTGCGATACTGCATGAACTCCGCCGCGCTGAAGTTTGAGAAACGCGCGGACGACGCGAAGTAAGTGACGGCAGACGATTTGGCATCGGCTGGCTGCTGCAACAGGTTTTGAGCGTTCGAGTCCGCACTCGGCTCCGTGATTTTGGCTCCAGCTTGCGGCGACATCGTTGACTGTCGAACGCCATTTCCAAAGATTTTGTTAGCAGACTTCGAACGACCGTAGTTATTTTGTCAGTGCCTTTCTGAGAAGAGTCACGATCACAACCCACGGAGGCGTCGTCATGGCTTTGAACGAGGTTCGCCATGGAAGCTCCACTTTGGCCGGCCCGAAACGTAGCCGAGTTCGCGTACTGTCCGCGACTGTTCTACTTCATGGAAGTCGAGGGGATTCACATCCCCAGCGACGACACCGAAGAAGGTCAACGAGTTCATCGCCGTGTCGATGCGCCGAGTCATGACCCCGCCTCCGTAGATCGGACGCCCACGTCCGATCAGCGAGTGCTACGCAGCCTCACTCTGACGAGCCAGCGACTTGGACTCACAGCCACGCTCGACATTGCTGAAATCGACGGTTGCACCGCAGTCCCCGTCGAATACCGCAAAGGCCGCCCGCAACGTAGCCGTCACACTCCGTGTGACGAGCCGAACGCTTCACCGACCGCCGATGACACGGACGAAACCGCCGACATCTCACCCTGGCCCACCGACCGGGTGCAAATCGGTTTGCAAGTGATCTTGCTCGAAGAGGCCGGCTACACGGTTCCTCGCGCCGAGTTGTATTACGCCGCCGAGAAGCGTCGCGTCGTTGTGCCGGTCGATGACCAACTGCGACAAGACGCCCTCGACACGCTCGCCGCTGCGAAAGCCTGCGCGACCGAGCCAAGACCACTCCCGCTCGTCAACGATCCCAAGTGCCCGCGCTGCTCGCTGCAATCTGTTTGTTTGCCTGATGAGATTCAACAGCAGCGCACCGACGGAGAAGTCTCGCCCCGCAAACTCTGGCCGCCGCGCGATGACGGCATTCATCTCGTCGCGCAGAAGCGCGGCACGCACGTCGGCGTGCGCGGCTCGATGATGCGGCTCAGCGATGACAACGGCGCGACGATTCAAAACGTCCCGCTGGCCAACGTCGAATCGCTGTCGCTGCTCGGCTCGGTCCAGATTTCGACGCAGGCCATGCAGACGCTCGCCGACCGAGGCATCCCCATCGCGCTGCTCTCCGCTGCGGGACGCATGATCGCGATCGTTGATCCGCTCGACTCCGTTAGTGCCGACACACGCCGCAATCAAGTCCGCCAGTTCGATCAGCCGGAGTCGTGCCTGACGCTCGCACGAGCCTTGATCTCCGCGAAGATTCGCAACCAGCGCACGCTGCTGCTCCGCAATCACGAATTCCTGCCGGCGAAAGTCTCCGATGCACTCGCGCAAGAAGCCAAGTCAGCCGTCGAAGCCGCATCGCTCGAAAGTCTGCGGGGCCACGAAGGCCAAGCCGCCGCGATTTACTTCGAGCACTTCCCCGGCATGTTGCCCGATGAGTTCGCCAAGCTCTTCGAGACCAACGGCCGACAACGCCGTCCCGCGCCCGATCCGGTCAATGCCTGCTTGTCGTTCGCGTACTCGATGCTGACGCATGAATGCACCGCCTCGCTCCGCACCGCGCGTCTGGAACCGAGCATCGGAGCCTTCCACGTCTCACGCCCCGGCCGCCCCGCGCTGGCTCTGGATTTGATGGAACCGTTCCGCCCGCTCATCGCCGACTCGCTGACGATCACCGCGTTTCAAAAAGGCGAACTCAAACCCGGACACTTCACACAAACCGCCGCCGGTTGCCTCTTCAGCGATGCCGGCCGCAAAGCCTTCTTCACCGCTTACGGTCGCCGCATGAGCGACGAAATCACGCATCCGGTCTTCGGCTACAAGCTCAGCTATCGCCGCATGTTGATCCTCCACGCCCGCATGATCGCCGCCTGGCTCAACAACGAAGTCCCGACCTTGGCGTTTCTCACGACCCGCTAACCCTGGAGTGCGGTGGCTCGACACCGCCCTCCATTCAAGCACAACAGACAATCAACAAAGCAAAAGACACCAAAGGTCGAAACGCAGCCCATCAACCTTCACGACAT
>JAYVQJ010000392.1:0-2208 GCA_043777235.1 Planctomycetia bacterium | reverse complement strand
TCACGTCCTCGATGAGGCCGAAGCCACGTTCCCGTTCGACGGCATGGTCGATCTGACCGACCCGGAGAGCGGCCAGAACCAACTCGTCGACGCCGACGGCACGCGAGCCGACTACCTTGAAGCGGTCAACGAACTCTGCGACCGATACCGCAAGGAATGCCTGTCGATGGGAGCCGACTACGTCCGCCTCGACACTTCGATGCCCTTCGGAAACGCACTCTTGGAATACCTCTCGCAACGCAAGGCGAGGTTTTGAAACCAATTCACCAACCGCCCGGTACGTTAGCCGAGCCAAATTCATTTCAAATTGGAGAACATTCCATGATTCGCTTCGCCTGTATTTTGCGTCGCCGCGTTCTTGTGGCTGTCGTTTGCTCGCTAGCCACGCTGGGAATGCTCCGTCCGGTCGCAGCGGCGGACGCCGATCTCGCCAAGTCCACACCCGGCGGTGCCGTCTTTTTCGCGGAGATCTCCGGCCTGGAGCCGTGGATCGAGAAGTTGCAAAACTCACAGCTCGTCGCGAGTTTGCCGTCGAATCCGCAGGTGCAGGCGTTTCTGAATTCGCCCGACGGTCGCAAGGCGAATGCCGGACGGTTGATGATCGAGAATCAGCTTGGGATGGACGTGTGGACGCTGGCCAAGACGGCGATCGGCGGGAAAGTCTCGATTGCGTTGTACCCGCACGACGGTCGCAAAGAGCCCGATGCGGTCATCGCCGTCCAAGTCAACGACGTCAAAGTGCTCGATCGCATCCGTGAGCGAGTCGCTCCAACACTGACGCTCCTCGAAAATCAAATCTCGCAAACAACTGGGCCGGGCAACGTGCCGGTGCGGAGTATCGACGGGAAAGTCTTCATCGCGGAACGAGACAACTGGATCGTCGCCGCCAGCACGAGCGAACTGATGACTCGCACGCTGACGCTCCGAGCGGGTGCCGCAACAGAGGGAGCGAAGTCGCTGGCCGATGATGCGCCGTACATCGCGATGACCAAGCAACTCGGCTCGCAGCATTTGGTTCGCAGCTACGTCAATCTCGAACTCCTCGCGAAGGGCATGGGCGGACGGATCGGCCCGGAGAAGTTGGACAATCCCGGAGTCTCACTGCTGTTCGGCGGCCTGTATGAACTCGCGAATCACAGCCCGTTCTTTGGTTCGACGCTCGATCTCGATAGCCAGCGATTGGTCATCACGAACTCGGTGGCCGGCAAGCCGGAGTCGATCGGTGAGAAGTATGCGTCGCTCTTCGCCGCCGCTGACAAACCAGATGCCGGCGCGCTGCCGAACGTGCCGGGTCTGATCGGCGGATTGATTCTGCATCGCGACTTCGCCGGTTGGTACAAGCGCCGCGAAGAGTTGCTCGACGCGAAAGTTCTGCCTGAGTTCGACAAGTTCGAGGCGGGCCTTGCGAATGTGCTGCCGGGTAAAGACTACGGCACCGACATCCTGCCGTCGCTCGGCCGCAACCTGACGCTCGTCGCCGCGCCACAAGACTTCAATCACTTGAACGGCAAGCCGGGTCTGCAACTGCCGGGCTTCGCGCTCGTTTGGGATTTAGCGAAGCCCGAAGAGGCCGAGCAAACGTTGAACTTGTTCTTTCAGACGGTCGCGACGATCTCGAATCTCAATGCCGCCCAGCAAGGCCGTCAGCCGTGGGTGCTCTCTTCCGAAAGCTACAAAGACGTACAAATTCAATTCGGCAAGTACGGCCAAAAGCCCAAGGGAGACCGCTTGCCCATCGTCTACAACTTCATGCCAGCTGCCGCTCGCGTGCGTGACAAATTTGTGATGGCCTCCTCGGTCGATCTCTGTAAACGTCTTGTCGATGTGTACCTCACGCCGACAACCACCACCGCGACCGCGAAGCCGACTCGCAACGATTTTCTGTTTGAACTCACCGGCGAATCTCTGGCCAACATCCTCGACGCCAATCGCAGCCTGATCGAAGCCCGCTCCGTCGCGGCAGAAGGCAAGACGTCGGATCAAGCGCAGACCGACGTGACCACGCTGCTGCAACTGGTTCGTGGCGTGCGAACATTGCGTCTAACCACCGGAGCCGAAGCCAACGGCTATCGCGTGCAACTCGAAGCGGTGTGGAAGTGAAGTCGTTGAGGGTTGAGGGATCAGCCGGAACGCGCTAGCGTCCGGTTCAGGTAGCGCGAAGTTTGAACCGGACGCTAGCGCGTTCCGGCTGATCTCTTAACTTCCTCG
>JAYVQJ010000391.1:0-2209 GCA_043777235.1 Planctomycetia bacterium | reverse complement strand
CCCGCAGCGTCAGCGAGGGAAACAAAGGGAAACGCCTCTTGTCATCGCCCTCGCTGACGCTGCGGGTTAGTAAAGTAAGTGCCATTGCGCTAGCGCGTTCCGGCTGATTGACTGAACCCGAACAACAAGATGTGACACAGCATTACTCCAAAAATCATCAAACCAAAGGGACTCGCAATGCTGCTGCAAGAACTGAGCTGGCCGGAAGTCGGAAATTTGTCGCGTGATCTGCCGGTGCTCGTGCCGGTCGCGGCGATCGAGCAACATGGGCATCACCTACCGATCTTCGTGGACAGCATGTTGCTCGGCGAGGTCGTGCGGCGAGTCAACGAGACAATGGGTTCGCGAACGCTGGTCGCTCCGCTGATGTGGCTGGGGAACTCGCATCACCACATGGATTTTCAAGGGACGATGTCAGCCAGCCCGCGCGTGTATCTCGATCTGCTCAACGACATGGCCGAGAACCTGCTGATGCACGGGTTCCGCCGGATCGTGTTTCTCAACGGACACGGCGGCAACACGATCCCCGGCCGGCAAGCGACCTTTGAACTTCGTCAGCGGCATCGCGATCGCCACGACTTGCTACTGCTGTTCGCGACCTACTGGGACAGTGCCAAGCCCAATGACGGACGCTCCGATCTGGTGCAAACTCAGATGGGCCACGCCTGTGAGTGGGAGACATCGATGATGCTGCGGCTTGCTCCGCACTTGGTGAAGAAGGACGTCACGCAGCTCGAAGAGGTTCGCCCCGGCTTCGCGTTCGAACCGGCCTATCGCGGCTGGACGACGAAAGACCGCACCGTCCCCGGTCACATCGGCAACCCGCGTCACGCGACAGCCGACAAAGGGGAGTACCTGTTCCAATCGTTCTCGGCCGGCGTCGTGAAGATGCTCGAACAAGTCATCGCGTGGGATGGAAAGAGCTGGGAGATGGCGTGAATGGCGTGAAGGCTTAACGCAGTGCAAAGTGAAGAGTGGCGAGTGCAAAGTGAAGAGTGCAAAACACATCACCGCACCAAGGATTGGGCGTCGAGATTCCTGACATTTTTCACTTTGCACTCGCCACTCTTCACTTTGCACTCGCCTTCCTCACGCTCCACCCTTGCACTTGAAGTAATAGCGTTGAATCTCCGCCACGCACGACTGTCCGTTGGCGGACATTACCGAGCAGCGAGCGTCCGAGGATTTCGCTCGTTCGACCGCCGCTCGTGTACGAGCGACGCTCCCGTCGGCGACGTCCTCTTCGATCTCGCCGCAGGTCAGGCCGAAGCAGCCGCAGATCGGAGCGTCCGCCGACTTCGGATACGCCGGCCGAGTCAGCTTGTCGATCGTCACGACTCGCTCGAACGAGTCGAAGTAGGCGACCTCGCACTGCGACTCGATGCAGAACATCGCCGAGTCGCCGATCTGCCCGCGAGACTCCGGCTGCACCCACGCATCGAGCGTGACCCGCTCGACCGCCTGCCCCAGCGAGCCGCAAAACGGACAGTGCCGCACGTCGGAATCCGATTCGCGAACGAATGCCTTGTTCATCGGTGGAGCAGCCTATGCATTGCGAGACCATCAGTGGCCGAACTACTCGTCACTTCTTCGACCAAGGTTGTGTCCATGCGGATCATCTTCGTTGACGCCGATACCAGTTGCTGAAGCAACTGCGGGTGGTCTGAAAACTATCGAGGTCATTTCACCTCGATCAGCTCCACGAGAAAGTGCAGCGTTGCTTTGGGAGGAATATCAGGCGGTGCGCCACGGTCGCCGTAGCCGAGGCCCGACGGGATTTGCAACTCGATCATGCCGCCGTCACCGACAAGCTGCATTCCTTCCGTCCAACCTTTGATGACCTGGTTCAGACCAAACGAAATGTCTTCGTTGCGGCGGTAGGAACTGTCAAAGACTTTCCCGTTGTCCAGCCAACCGTGATAGTGGACCCTCACCGTGTTGGTCGCTTTGGGAGCGGCTCCCGCGCCCTTGCGAAGGATGCGGTATTTCAGCCCGGACTTCGTCTCCGTGAAATTCTTCGCAGCGTCTTTGTCGATTTGTCCCGCACCTTTGGGTAGATCGGGAAAGGGAACGTCTTTGGATTCGTCAGCGCTCAAGATGAACTCCATAACAAGAGAGGGTGTCGGACAGGTGATAGTGGTTCCCGAAGGGTGGTAGTGTCCTAATTTGTAGGCCGACGTCGCCGAAGTCGGCTATTCCCGACGTCGGC
>JAYVQJ010000390.1:0-2211 GCA_043777235.1 Planctomycetia bacterium | reverse complement strand
TTACCTTTCTCGAAGTCATTGGAGAATCACCATCGCACGAAATCAAAACACGTTCGCCAAGCGAAACCGAGAGATGGAAAAGAAACGAAAGAATGATGAAAAACGCGAAGACCGCCGCAAGCGGAAAGACGCTGAGCCGCTGAATCCCTCAGGGCCACCAGTCACGCTGATCGCCGAACACCCGGATGCGAATCAGCCCTAGAGTCGGCCATCAATGGTCCGCCCAATCTGAGTCGCGAACTTCTCCTGCCAACTCGTTGTGCAAGTGGAAGTCTCGACGACCGCCAGTGTGCGCCGCTCGATAAGACAGCACGCCGCTGATTGACGTCAACGTGACGCAACTCGATCGATGAACTGGCTCTCGTTGTGTCTCCCAAAAAAGACCGCAGGCGGAGGCGAATCAGGACTGTCCTGCTCGTCTCCGCCTGCGGCTTTTTGATCGGCTCGTAGAGTGCGACGAACCGAAGGCGCTGTGAATTCTTCGCGATCTCACGCTGCGGCGACCGCTTTGCGCGAAACCTTTTGCGGGAACGGAATCGTCGCCGGAGTCGTGTCGGCCCCGGTCATACGGTCGATGCAAGCTTCAAGGAAGATCTCAAACACTTGCATGTCGAGCGCGGCGGCCGTGTCGCTTTCCGGATGCCATTGCACGCCGACGCAGAACCAATCGTCATCGACCGACTCAAACGCTTCGACGGCTCCGTCCGGCGCGGTTGCGCTGACCTTGAAGTGCGGGGCGAGTTGATCGACACACATGTGGTGGTCGCTGTTCACTCGGATTTCACCAGGCCCGTACATGACGTCCATGCGAGTTCCGGGAACGATGTTGATGATGTGCCGCAGAGTCCGCTCGACGTGATCGCGGTGCTGAATCGGCCGAGCGACGTCTTCCGGAATGTGCTGGAACAACGTGCCGCCGCAGATCACGTTGACTGTCTGCATCCCCGCTCCGATCGCCAAGATCGGCAACCGCATCTCCACGGCCATGCGTGCGAGCCGGCGATCGAAATCTTCGCGGCGAGTCGCCATTGGCTTCGTGGCCGGGTGCTTATCGAGTCCAAGTCGCTTCGGATCGAGGTCGAGGGAACTTCCTGCGAGCACAACACCATCACATCGTTCGAGCAACTCTCGCAGATCATCGTCTTCCGCAAGCGGCGGCACGATCATCGGGATACCGCCCGGCGATTTGGTGGTCTTGGCCCCACTGACTTGGTCGTAGTAGCCACTGGTGAGCCAACTGAGCGCGATATGCTCGGTCGAGGCGGGGCGAAAATCGGCGTTCAGGGCGATGATCGGTTTCGTACTCATGCGGGAGTCCCTTCCAAAATTCAGCACTTCCTGTGCTGAGTGCGGCGAGAAAAAACTGAAACCGTCTCGCGCCACCGAGCCGGCTCATTGTCCAAGCTCGATCAGAAGTTCTGTGTCGCGGATTGTCGTGCCGTCTTCAGTCGAATGAATCCGTCTGAAGTGAGAACGAACAGCGGGAAAAGCGGCCGGAATCGCGATGCCGACGAATCACCGTCAACCATCCGGCTCAATGTGAGCATCGCGTCCATGCGTAGTCTCCGAGACCAATCCTTCGGTTCGAGCCTGATCGCGACCAACCAGCCGCGAAGATCAGGGTGCTCTGCTTGTCAGCCTGAATCCTTGGCCGAAATCAGCAAAGCGGGCGAAAGGTAGGAAGACGTCAAGACGTCTGCAACAAGATCGCAGATTTTGTTGCAAGAGGCTGACGGGCTACTGCTGGTAGTGGTCACGTCACTTCGTGAAGCGACGAAGCACGTCGGCGACATCCTCCAACCAAACTTCTCGCCAACCGCTTGAGATTGCGTGGCCGTTTCGCTAGTTTTCCCCGCTCTTTTGACCCCGGTACAAGCCTGAGTAGTTCGAGGAACGAGTTGAAATGGTGATCCGCCCCCGCACGAAGCGAAAAATTGCCTTGAGAACCAAGCGTTGCCCGAAGTGTAATTGCCTTGTGAAGCGCCGAGTCCGCTGCAAACGCTGCCATTACTTGCTGAAGCGAGACTAAACCGAACAGGTTTTGATCTCCGCACAGACACTGCGAGGCAGGCGATTCGCCTGCCTCGCAGTGTTTTTAGAATTGAACGTCGCTCGACCCTTTCGGGCCTCGGCGAGACTAATTGGCCTTCTGCTCCTTCTCGTCTTCGGCCTTCGCGCCGAAGGATGTTCTTAGTTCGGTGACGGCTCCGG
>JAYVQJ010000389.1:0-2217 GCA_043777235.1 Planctomycetia bacterium | reverse complement strand
CGACCGCACTCTACTTCTGACAAACTATTCTCCAAACGGTCAGGTTTGAAACATGAGCCGCAGGGCGCTAGCCCCGGTTTGAACCGGACGCCAGCGCGTTCCGGCTGATGAATGTTTCAGTTTCCGCCGTGCTGAGAATAACCAGCCGTGGCTGACCCCAACGCGAACTTCACGCGAATCATTTCTTCGCCGCCGCTTGTGGATTTCGCAGGAGCGTTTCGTAGTCCAACGAGATTTGCAGCACCTCGTTGTTGTAGGCGTCGTCCGGGTAAATCGGCGCATCACTGCCGCGAGCCGACGGATCGTCCTTGTCGGTCTCGTCCTGCTCCTTGCGGTCCTGATTGCGCTCCGCCTTCAGAACCGATTCGTTGAGCGAGATCGACTTGCGATTCTTGCGGTCCATGTAGCGTTCGATGTCCTTCTTGATTTCTTGGAACTTCGCATCGGCATTGACGCGGCGATCCGAACGATCGCGCAGCAAAGAAATCAACTTCTCACTCGCCATATCGGCCGACGCGTGCGATGCGGCCGGGATGCGATCGAACTCCAAAGCGTTGTCCAGCGACGATTCGCCGAGGTCCATCTTGTCGATCAGCGACGGCAACACGATGTCCGATTTCACACCGTCCTTCTGAGTGCTGTCGCCGTTGACCCGATAGAACTGTTGGATCGTCAGCTTGAGCGCGCCGCGGTCGGTTCGATTCAAGAACATTCCTGACGTCACGGGCATCACGTTTTGGACGGTCCCTTTGCCGTGCGTCGTCGTGTCGCCGACGATGATTCCGCGCTGATAGTCCTTGATGACTCCGGCGAAGATCTCCGAGGCCGAGGCCGAGAGCTTGTTGCAAATCACGACCAGCGGGCCGCTGTACGAGACACCTTCAATGTCATCATCGTGCGACTTGATGCGGCCATTCTGTTCTTTGACTTGGACGATCGGTCCTTTGTCGATGAACAACCCAGAGACGTCGATCGCTTCGCTGAGCGCCCCACCGCCGTTGGTCCGCAGATCAACGACAACCACATCGACTCCCCCTTGTTGCTGGAATTTTTGCAACACAGCTTGCACGTCGCGGGCGGTGCTCTTGGCGTTCTCGACACCTTCAGAAAACGCTTTGAAGTCGCGGTAGAACGATGGAATGTTGATCACGCCGATACGACCCTTGCGGCCAGGGATGCGTTTATCGGCTTCGATGATCTCACCTTTGACTTCGGCGTTCGTCAATTCGATTTTCTTGCGAGTCAGTTCATAGAGGGCAACTTCGCCGGTATCCCCTTTCTTCACTTGGAGGCGAACCTTCGTCCCTCGCTTACCGCGAATCATGCGGACGACTTTGTTGAGCTTCATCTCCAGGATGTCGACCATTTCACCGGTCTCTTGTCCGACCGCCAGAATCTTATCGCCCGCTTTGAGTCGACCATCGTCCGAGGCGGCTCCGGGCTTCACAATTTCTCTGACGATCGTAAATCCGTCCTCTGATTGCAGGGATGCGCCGATGCCGTCGAGGTTCAGTGCGATCGCGATTTCAAATTCTTCCTGCGACTGCGGAGACATGTAGCTCGAATGCGGATCGAAGCAGTGCGTCAGCGACGAGAGGTAAATCTCCAACTTGTCTCCGTCTTCCGTCTCGCGAGCCGCTTTTTGGAGCATCCGATACCGCTTGTGCAATCGCTCCTGCGGATCAACCGGAGTGGTCGACGCCTCTTTTCGGCCCGGCCCGGCTTTTGGCTTGTGCTTGCCGGAAGCGAGATCCTCGTTTTCAAGCCGTGCATTGATCAGTTCGAATTTCACTCGCCGCCGCCAGCGATCGTTCAACTCGTCTTCCGTCTTGGCCCAGGCGATTTTGTCGGCATCGATCTCGATGGACTCGTCGATCGTGAAGTCGTGCTTGGTGTCGATCAGCTTGTGAGCGATCTCCATCTGCCGCTCGATCCGTTGCAGATACACAGCCCAAACGTCGTAGGCAAACTGCGTGTTCCCTGCTTTGACCAAGTCATCCAACGTCGTCTTGAACTTGCTCAGTTCGTCGATATCCGACTGCAAGAAGTACAACTTCTGCGGATCGAGCGACTTCAAGAAGCGATCCAGCAGCTTGCCGGAAATCTGATCGTCGATCGGATGCTGACTGATGTGAAATTTTTGGACCATGCCCACAACGAGCTTGGTCGTGGTCTCATCGTTCGGGTGATTGGCCACCAAGCGATCGGCGAAGCCAG
>JAYVQJ010000388.1:0-8564 GCA_043777235.1 Planctomycetia bacterium | reverse complement strand
CGTTCATCCACATCATCGATTCGATGTTCAACCAGTACACCAAGTGGCTGAAGACGTGCAATCACATTCCGTGGCGGCGGCCGATCGGGTCGCTGAATTATCTGCTCAGTTCGCACGTCTGGCGGCAGGACCACAACGGCCTTTCGCACCAAGACCCCGGCTTCCTCGATCACGTCGTCAACAAGAAGGCCGAGGTCGTGCGCGTCTACTTGCCGCCCGACGCCAACACGCTGCTGAGCGTTACCGATCACTGCCTCCGTAGCCGTAACTACGTCAATGTGATCGTGGCGGGCAAGCAGTCGGCTCCGCAGTGGCTGACGATGGATCAAGCGATCAAGCACTGCACCGCCGGCATCGGCATCTGGGAATTCGCGTCGAACGACAAGGGGGGCGAGCCGGATGTCGTGATGGCCTGCTGCGGCGACGTCCCGACGCTCGAAACTCTGGCCGCCGTTGAGCTGCTGCGGAAGCACGTTCCCGATTTGAAAATCCGAGTCGTCAACGTGGTCGATCTGATGAAGCTCCAACCTCCGAAAGAGCATCCGCATGGCTTACCGGATCACGAGTTCGACGCAATCTTCACAACCGACAAGCCGATCATCTTCGCCTTCCACGGCTACCCGTGGCTGATTCACCGGCTGACCTACCGCCGCAATGGCCACGGCAATCTCCACGTCCGCGGCTTCAAAGAAGAAGGTTCCACGACCACGCCGTTCGACATGGTCGTGATGAATGAGTTGGATCGCTTCTCGCTCGTCAACGACGTAATCGACCGTGTCCCGCAACTCGCCGCGCGAGCCGCCTACGCCAAGCAAGCACTCCGCGACAAACTGCTCGAACACAAGCAGCACGTCATGAAGTACGGCGATGACCTCCCCGAAATCGCCGGCTGGAAATGGAACGCACAAGGCCCCACCGAAAAACGCCGCACGTCCACCGGAGGGGACAACGTGTGACCGTAGCCCTGTCGCTCCGCGACAGGAGTGCCGAGCGTGCGAACAACTCTCAATGATTCTCGAAGACTCCGCATTGCAATTCGCGCCGAGGAACCGTTCGGCTTTTCTGTCGCGGAGCGACAGGGCTACTTTCCAGCAACTTCTCACTGAGGAATCCGAAATGAAGGTTGGAATTGTCGGAAGCGGATTCGTCGGAGCAACGGCGGCCTACGCACTCGTAATGCAGGGTGTCGGACGAGAGATCGTGCTCGTGGACAAGAACGCCGCGCGCGCGGCGGCGGAAGCGGATGACATTCGTCATGCCGTGCCGTTCTCGCACCCGCTCGAAGTTCATTCGGGCGACTACGACGCCTTGGCTGGTAGTCGCGTCGTCGTGCTGTGCGCGGGAGTCGGGCAGAAGCCGGGCGAGTCTCGGCTCCAATTGCTGCATCGCAACGCCGCCGTCTTTCGTGAGGTCGTGCCGGCGGTACTTAAGCATGCACCGGATGCGGTGCTGGTCGTGGCGACGAATCCGGTGGACGTGATGACTCACCTAGCCGCGCGGTTCGCGGCCGAGTGCGGCGTGCCTGCCGGCCGTGTCCTTGGATCGGGGACGACACTCGATACCGCTCGCTTTCGCAGTCTGCTGGGCGAGCATTGCGGCGTCGATCCGCATCACGTTCATGCCTACGTCATCGGCGAGCATGGCGATTCGGAAGTGCTCACCTGGTCGCTGGCCACGATCGCAGGAATGCCGCTCGAATCGTTCGCTCGGCAGCGCGGCATTGAGATCACCGAGTCGATTCGCCAGCAGATCGACCACGACGTGCGGCGCGCGGCGTACACGATCATCAGCGGCAAGGGAGCGACGTACTACGGCATCGGCTGTGCGCTGGCTCGCATTGTGAATGTCATCCTGCACGACCAGCGTTCGATCCTCGCCGTCTGTGCTCCCACTTCCGAGGTCGGCGGCGTGTGTGATGTCACGGTGGCGTTGCCGCGCATGGTCGGTGGCGACGGAGTCCTCGAAACCTTTCCGCTGCCGCTCAACGAACAAGAATCTGGACTGCTCCGCGACAGCGCGCGAGTCATTCGCACGGCTCTCGATGAACTTCTCAAGGATCAGTGACGCATGTCCGAAGCCCTCCTGATTCTGAACGCTGGCTCGTCGAGCCTGAAGTTCTCGGTGTTTCGCGACAGCGATCCGCCGGATCTGCTGCTGCGCGGCCAGTTGGAATCGCTGCTGACCGAGCCGCGATTTGTCGCTCGCGACGCTGCGGGCAATGTTCTTGACGAACATACTTGGCCGGCCGGTTCGACGTTGGGGCATCAGGGCGCGATCGAGTTCCTGTTCGACTGGGGACGTCGCGGCCGTAGCCGAACTCGTGAGAGTTCGGACCGAAGTCTCACGACTTCGGCTACGAATCCACTCGGCGAGTTGCGATTGGCGGCGGCCGGGCATCGCGTCGTGCATGGCGGGACGAAGTTCACTCAGCCAGTGCGAGTGGACGACGGTGTGCTCACCGATTTGGAATCGCTCGTGCCGCTCGCACCGTTACATCAACCGCACAATGTCGCGGCGATTCGAGCGGTTGCGAATCACGCTCCTGCGTTGCCGCAAGTCGCCTGCTTCGACACGTCGTTTCATCGGACACAGCCGGCGGTCGCTCAGCAGTTCGCGATCCCGCGCAAGCTGACCGAATTGGGAATCCAACGCTACGGCTTCCACGGGTTGTCGTATGAGTACATCGCGTCACAACTGCCGCAAGTGGCGTCCCAAGACACTAACCCGACGCGTGAGCAAGGCCAGGCAAAGACCTCGCTCACGCGTCGGGTTAGTTTGATGGACCGGACCATCGTCGCGCATCTCGGCAACGGCGCGAGTTTGTGTGCGATGCGCGGCGGAGTCAGCGTCGCGACTACGATGGGCTTCACCCCGCTTGATGGCCTGCCGATGGGGACTCGCTGCGGAGCCATCGACCCCGGAGTGCTATTTTACTTGATGAATCAACACGGCCTGGATGCTCACGCCCTCGAACGATTGCTGACCAACGAATCGGGGCTGCTTGGCGTCTCCGGTATTTCCAGCGACATGCGCACGTTGCTGGAACGCGAAGCGACTGACCCTCACGCGGCCGAGGCCATCGAGCTGTTTGTGTATCGCATCGCACGTGAAATCGGATCGCTGGCGGCCGCGCTGGGTGGACTCGATGCGATCGTTTTTACCGGAGGAATTGGCGAACACGCTCCGTCCATTCGCGATCGTGTTTGCCGCGCCGTGAATTGGTTGGGCTTGGACTTCGACGACGTCAACAATGAACAAGGCGGCCCGCGGATCTCTCGCGAGAGCAGCCGCGTTTCCGCCTGGGTCATCCCGACCAACGAAGAATTGATGATCGCTCAACACACTCAACACTTATTGAAGCCGAGGGAATCGTGAGCAGCTCGGAGGACACGCTGAATCGTCTCGGTTCTCCGTGTCCTCTGTGGTGAAATTGTTTTTCACCACAGAGGACACCGAGATCACAGAGGCATGAATGAAGTGGCGGGGAAATACAAGGAACCTCATCGTGAATGTTTTAGCGGTCGATGTTGGCGGGACGAACGTGAAGATTCTCGCGAGTGGTGAGTCGGAGCCGCGAAAGTTTCGCTCCGGGAAAACGATGACTCCGGAGGAGATGGTTCGCGGCGTCAAAGAGGCGGCGGGCGACTGGAAGTACGACGTCGTCTCGTTGGGTTATCCCGGTTTCGTCCAGCGTGGTCGCATCGTGGTCGAGCCGCGCAATCTCGCGCCGGGTTGGATCGACTTCAACTTTCCCGCGGCCTTCGGCTGCTCGGTCAAGATCATGAACGATGCCGCGATGCAGGCGCTCGGCAGTTATCAGGACGGGCTGTTGCTGTTCATCGGCTTGGGGACCGGATTGGGATCGGCGCTTGTGGCCGATGGTGTCGTGATCCCGCTGGAATTGGGGCATCTCTCCTATCGCAAAGGTGCATTTGAAGACTTCGTGGGTAAACGTGGCTTCGAGCGACTCGGACGAAAACGCTGGGAGCAGCATGTCGAATTCGTGGTCGCGCGGCTGATCGACGCCATTCATCCCGACGATGTCGTGCTCGGCGGCGGCAATGCCCGGAAACTCAAAACGCTGCCGCACGGATGCCGCCTCGGTGACAACGCCTTCGCCTTCCTCGGAGGCTTCCGCATGTGGGAACAACGATCAACTGCGTGATCTGGTGATCGACACAACCGACGTCCGCCAAATTCCGTCGCCGAAGTCGTGAGAGTTCGGATCTGACGTGCGAGACGAGCAACCGAAGTCTCACGACTTCGGCGACGCTTCGAAGAGGACGCTTCAACGAGGTCGCCATGAAACATTTCGCCGACGTGATAGTCTTGGTCTTCGTGGTGTCGAGCGTGTTGAGCGTCGGCCTGAGCCTGACCGTCTCGCAGATTGTGGCTCCGCTGCGGCAAGTGCGGCTTGTCGTGATGTCGTTGCTGGTGAACTTTGTCGTTGTCCCGGCGGTGGCAGTGGCGATTACGAAAACGATGTCGCTCAGCGGATCGGCTGCGGTCGGCTTGATCTTGCTGGGAGCGGCAGCAGGAGCACCGTTCTTGCCGAAGATTGTTGAGGTCGCGAAAAGCGATGTCCCTTTTTCGGTCGCGCTGATGGTGCTGTTGATGCTTGTCTCGCTGGTGTACTTGCCGCTGGTGCTGCCGCTTTTGTTGCCCGGAGTGTCGGTCAACTCGCGGAAGATCGCTGAGTCGTTGCTCGTGACCATGATCCTGCCGTTGAGCGTTGGGCTGTTCGTGAAGGCACGCCGCGAATCGCTCGCCGCTCGGCTGCGTCCCGTGATGAGCCGGTTGAGCAACGTCAGCTTGATTGTCGCGCTGGTGCTGATTCCAGCCATGAACTTTCAAAGTCTGTTGGCCATCGTCGTCACGCGAGCGATTCCGGCCAGCGTGTTGTTCATCGTCGTTTCGTTGGGCGTCGGCTACGCCTGCGGTGGACCAACGCGCGAGACGCGGCAAGTGCTCGGCTTTGGCACGGCCGCGCGAAACATTCCAGCGGCGCTGCTCGTCGGCGGACAGAACTTCGATGACCCCAACATCGCGATCATGGTGATTGTCGTCGCGTTGCTGTCGTTGATCCTGATCGCTCCGCTCGCGAGCGTTTTTGCCCGAATCAATGTGGCGAAATAGCGTCGCATTCAATCAAAAATCGAAAATCAAAAATCGAAAATGATTTCCGTCATCGCTCCTCGCTGACGGCTTCGATCTTGCCTGTGCGGACGGCGTCGGCCAATGCGGCGTGGTCCCGTTCGGTTTGGTCGGCGTAGGCGACGGCGAAGTCGGCGATCGCTTCGTCGAAGTTGTCGGCGTTGCCGAGGTATCCGCTGATCGTCGCGGCGTCGCCGGAGCGGGCGTGCGCGTTGGCCAGCGCTGTGCCGCAATGCCTCGCGAACTCCTGCATGTGCTTCGGCTTGAAGATTTCGATCATCGGCTTGGCCTTCATGTCGCGGAGTTGGCGGATGTAAAACTGCCGTCCGTGGCGACCGGTCGTCCAACCGAGAAACAGATCGCTGGCGGCCTGCATCACTCGCTGGCCCATGACGACGCGCTGGCCGTTGTGCTCGAACGGCCCGCGACCGGCGTAAGGCTCCAGGACTGACCGGTTCGCCTGCTTGAGTTGCAGGAACAGCGGATCGTTGTCTTCCGCCAGCATCAGCATGACGCCGCACAGCGTCCCGACGCTGCCGACGCCCACGACCTTGATCGCCAAGTCCATCATGCGGAACTTGTCGAGGAGAAAACGATGGTCGTAACGCATCGACTCGCGGTACGACTCGAACGCTTCGGCGATGGTCTCCTGAGCTTCGGGCGTCGCGATTTCAGACGGATGAAAAATGTAGGGCGGGTCGTCCTTGATGCGCGGCTGGCCGCCGACGTGCTCGACCAGCTTCGGATAATCGTCACCGAGCGCCGTGCGGCTCTGAAGTTTCTTCAATCGCCGCTCGCGGTACTCGCGCATTTCGGGATCGTCGGTCTCCTCGATCACCTTCAGAACATCCAACTTCGAATACCACGCATCGAGCACGGTCGAGCCGGCCAGCTCCGATATGTGTTCGCGGTACGCTCGCACGACCGCGACCGCCGAATCGCGGCTGTCGTCAGCGTCGTAACGGTTGTCGCGCCCGGCCAACACGAAGCTTGCGGCCAGTCGCTTGACGTCCCACTCCCACGGAGCCGGCAGCGTTTCGTCGAAGTCGTTGATGTCGAAAATCAAATTCCGCTCAGGCGTGCCGAACATGCCAAAGTTGAGCAAGTGGCAGTCACCGCACGCTTGCACGCGAAGACCGGTCGTCGGAGTTTTCGACAGATCGGACGCCATCACCGATGCGGCTCCGCGAAAGAACGTAAACGGCGAAACCAGCATCCGTCCGAAGCGAATCGGAATCAACTGTTCGAGTCGCCCGGCGTTCGATTCGATCAGCAAGTCCACCGGATCGCGCCGATCTGCCGGCGGCTGCCACGCCGCATGACTCGATCGCGGCACGGAACTGCGGAGTTCTTTCCCAGCGGCCGAACGCTCGGCACGCGGCACAAAATTCGGAGCCGTCATGGCAGGTCTCTCTTCAGAAGTGAGGCACAGAGTTGATGGCCGAAACGATGTCCATTCCATTTGGAGATTTCGACAAAAACTCATCAAAGCGGAATGACAGATCACTCGCACGGTCTCTAGTGAGACGTTTAACCGCAACGCCACCGGCGTGCGTGCCCACGCCGTTGGCGTTGGGGTTAAACGACCAGACGTACCGGTTTTGCCAACGGGACAGATCGCTCTGCCGAACGGTTTTCAATTTCGAGGCGATTTGATTCAATGTCGTCACCTCACGTCCTCCACATCCCGCATTACTTCTTTGGGAGACATCGCCATGAACGTTGAAAACCAACGCTTGCAGGAGTCTCGTGAGGCCAATACGCCGTGGAAAAAGTGGGGGCCTTATCTGTCCGAACGGCAGTGGGGCACTGTGCGTGAGGACTACAGCGAGGGGGGGAATGCGTGGGATTATTTCAGCCACGATCAGGCTCGGTCGCGAGCGTATCACTGGGGTGAGGATGGGATCGGCGGCATCTCGGACAACAAGCAATTTCTTTGCTTCGCCCTCGCGTTGTGGAACGGCAAAGACCCGATCCTCAAGGAGCGGCTGTTCGGGCTGACGAACGGCGAGGGGAATCATGGCGAGGACGTGAAGGAGTATTACTTCTATCTCGATTCGACGCCGACGCACTCGTTCATGAAGTATCTCTACAAGTACCCGCAGGCGGAGTACCCGTATGACCAACTCGTGGCCGCGAATCGCGGACGCGGGCGGCAGCAGATGGAGTACGAACTGCTCGACACGGGCGTGTTCAACGAAGATCGCTACTTCGATGTCTTCGTCGAGTACGCGAAGGCATCGCCCGAAGACATGCTGATTCAAATCACGGTGGCGAATCGCGGGCCGGAGGCGGCGACGTTGCAACTGCTGCCGACGCTGTGGTTCCGCAACACCTGGTCGTGGGGCGGCGATGCGGAGCGGCCGTCGCTCGAATGCGCGGCGCAGACCGATTCACTGGCGATCGTCGCGACGAATCAAGCGCGGCTCGGACAACGATTCTTTTACTGCGACGGCTCGCCGAAGCTGCTCTTCACCGAGAACGACACGAACACCGAGCGGCTGTTTGGTTCGCCGAACGCGACTCCGTTCGTGAAGGATTCGATCAACAGCTACGTTGTGCATGGGCAGACCGACGCGGTGAATCCGAACCAGACCGGGACGAAAGTGGCGGCTCAGTATGTTCTCACGGTTCCGGCGGGCGGGCATCTCGAACAAGCGGACGGGACCGCGTGGATGGCGCTCTACTGCCAGAACATGCTGGAGATCGCGGTCGAGCTGGCGGAAGACGACCCGGCGTATGCCGAGATGGCTCTCAAATTCACGCAGCACTTCTTGTGGATCGCCTCGTCGATGATTCACGCGGGCGACACCGGCATGTGGGACGAGGAAGACGGCTTCTTCTACGACGTGTTGCAACTGCCGAACGGCCAGGCTCAGCGATTAAAGGTCCGCTCGATGGTCGGCCTGCTGCCGCTCTGCGCGGCGACGACGTTCGAGAACAAAGTGCTGGTGAAGTATCCCGAAATCGGCGATCGGTACCGCAACTTCCTCGCCGCGCGGCCGGAGATCGTCGCGTTCATTCACGACTCGCGCAAGCCCGGCTTCGCGGATCGCCGGATGGGCGCGATCTTGAACGAAGAGAAACTCCGCCGAGTCCTCACGAAGATGCTGGACGAAAACGAATTCCTCAGCGAGTTCGGCATCCGCTCGCTGTCGAAATTCCACGAACAGCATCCGTTCGTCACGCACGTCGATGGGCAGGAGTACCGAGTCAATTACCTGCCGGCCGAATCGGACAGCGGCATGTTCGGCGGCAACAGCAACTGGCGCGGCCCGATCTGGATGCCGGTCAACGCGCTCATCGTCCGAGCCTTGTTGCACTACTACAGCTACTACGGCGATGCGTTCCAAGTCGAATGCCCGACCGGCAGCGGCCAGAGGATGTCGCTGTATCAAGTCGCCGAAGAA
>JAYVQJ010000387.1:0-2219 GCA_043777235.1 Planctomycetia bacterium | reverse complement strand
CGCAGGCTCGCCGGCACTGCTCGACTTCTTCACGCACCGGAACGGACAAATCAAACGCCGTCAGCTTCTGCTCGTCCCATTCGTCACCGAGATCGCGGAGCACGCCACACAGTTTCTGTTCGGCCAGTTCGCGCTCCGTCGTCAGCGAAAGCAGTAGCTGGTGACTCTTCTCGTGGAGTTCCAAACCTCGGTCCAGGCGGCGAATGTCCTGGGCCGCGTACATGAGAACTTGATCGACGTCGATCTCTGCGAGACTCGTCTGGTCGCTCTCCCTGGGAGACGCCGTTTGATCCAACTGGTCCCGAAATCCGCGCCGCTCCGTCACCAATTCCTGGAAACGCTGCACGCCATCGACCGGAAAGGATTCGATCAGCGGCAATGACTTCAATTGCTCGCGGCATTCACTCAAGGTCAGCCAGTCCTCGCGTGCCTGTTGAAGGAGACCCACCCGATGGAATCGTTCCCGAGCTTGCTTCAGATCCGACCGGATGCGTCCAAGGCCCGCTTCGCAGGCCGCGAGTTCCCGCTGGATTCGTTCGTACTCGTCCTGGTCCTTTTCATGGCCTTTGATCTGCCGGCCATGATCCTCGATTCGGCTGAGCAGTTGATTCATGGCCTTTGTCGAACCACCGGGCACAAACAATTCTCCGGCCTGCTTGGTCAGTTCTTGAATGATCTGCGTAATCGTCTTGCGACCAATACCGATGCCCGCGCTGTAAATCGCGTCGCGAACTTTCTCGGTCTTGAGCGATTCAAATGATTGCAACTCCGACAAGCTGAACGCGAAGACGTTGCGGTACAGGTCGTCCGTCGCCGAGCCGATGAGTTGGCGAAACTCCGTCTCGCCTCCCTGTGATCCATCGGGCAGCAACACGGTCAGTGGCCCGGTGCCTTTGCCTTCAAAGCGCTCGACGATGATCCGTTCGGCGTGTTCGTTCCGCAGGACGATGCGGCCCCCTTTGCGCCCTCCGTTGAGCGGCGGGTAAAACTCCTTCTGCTTGCGAGCCGGCAAACCGAACAAGATGAACCGCAGGAATTCCAGCAACGTTGTTTTGCCGGCCTCGTTCTGGCCCAAGACGATGGACAGCCCCGGCGGAACATCGGTCATCGAGAGGTTCGCCAAACGTCCAAAACCATCGACATGAAATTCCGCGATGCGCATTCAGTCACCGTCCTCCAGCAACAAATCAGCGCACCGATTTTCCGCTTCGTCGAGGAACGATCGGAGGGTCTCGTCATTTGGCAAATTGAGAATCTTGCTCGCTCGGGCGTGGTGATACAGTTCCGCCAACTCGCGCTGCAGACCGGACAATTCTTCCGGTGATTGGCGGATGTCGCCGATGAGCCGCAACAAATCGCCGAGAAAATCCGCAGCACCGCGTCGAGCGTCCAGGTCCGCATTGGGCCGAGTCCGTAGCAACAGTCTTTCCACCCACACAAACGGATTGCGTTTGACTCCGACGTCATGCAATCCATCGATCAAGTCACGGCAGGCATTCGGCCGAGCCAACGCTTGATGCAGTACACCGCGACCGCCGAGCGTGAGTCGCGTCACGACCGATCGCCCCTCGGCTTGTTCGGCCAACTCGTCCAGTTTCTCGTCGATGCGCGATAGCAGGCCGTCCATCACCTCCAGACCTGCGATGTCGATCTCGGCATTGAGCCAGCGAATGTGATCCGTCGCCACGAACTCCGGTGCTCCGTCGAGCCGTCCCTCGGCCGTGACTCGGACCAGAAAGCAGCCCCGTGGACCCGGTTCGTTGATGTGTCGTCCCTGAGTGTTACCCGGATAACCGATGAACGGCTCGGCCGGACGCAGCACGACCCGTTCGTGAATGTGCCCCAGCGCCCAATAGTCCAACCGCGATGCCATCAATTCGTCTTCCGTGCGCGGAGCGTATGGATCATGCCGTGTGTTCCCGCCGGCATTGCAATGGAAGAGCCCGATTTGAAACGGCTCATCGCCGACTCGCTGAAACTCTGTGCCAAATCGGCTGCCGATCTTCCGCGTCGGATAACTGATCCCGTGAATGCGAGCCACCGATTGGCCGGCCTTTTCAAAAACGACCGATTCCAATTCCGATCCAAAATCATGCACACCGTCAGGCATCTGGATCGCATCGGCCCAACCGTCGAGTGGGTCATGGTTGCCGTGAACGACGAACGCTCGAATTCCGGATTCACTAAGTCGGCGCAGCCCATCACGAAATCGCAACTGC
>JAYVQJ010000386.1:0-8569 GCA_043777235.1 Planctomycetia bacterium | reverse complement strand
GCGATGGACGGCAAGAAACTGCCGAAGCAAGTGCTGCCGTTCGATCAAAACGACGGAGCCGGTTTCTGGTGGGCGAACAGCCTCAACACGTTCACGCGGAATGTCTCGTGTGAAAACAATCGTTACGGCTACTTCTTCGAGGCCACCGAGACGAGTGCTCTCAAACTGACGCTGCCGGTGCAGCAACCGGACGGCACATCGAAACCGACCGACATCCGCACGTTGCCGTTCGTGCGGTTCGAGGACAACGAAGCTCACTGCGACGGCCTGTACGGCATCAATCTCGGCGAAGGAGTGAACCGCGTCGGCCCGGATGCGAAGCATCCATTCGTGCTGCGGAACACGAAGATTTGGGAGATTCATTACGCCTTCCGAGTTCAGTCGCCGTGCGTGCTCGTCGAGACGATGACGATTCACAACTCGATCTACGGCGTCTATCACCCGAACTTCGACCGGCATGTCTTCCGCAACATGACGATCAGCCGCTCGGACAACGGCGGCGACGCCGAGCCGTTCAATCGCGGCCACGACGACGACAGCATCCAGCATGGCTCGCTGACGGTGGACGGCCTGACGTTCGCCGGCCATCGCAACAACTCGATGCCGCTGATTCAAATCACGGATCACAACCCAACCGGCTCGGCCGAAACGCATCTCCGCAACGTCCAAGTCATCAACCGCAAAGACGACAACCGCCGAGCACTCGTCAATCTCGGCGGCGGCCCACGCCCGCAACCGAAGACGCCCACCAGCGTGCCAGTGATCCTTCACGACTTCTACGGCTCCGGCCGCCACGCGCGCGTCGTCAGCGCGAAATCAAACGAAGTCCGAGGCAACGAATCAACGCCGTACAAGTCCGACCCGCCGCTGACCGGCGACGAATCGCGAGTCCTCGAAGTTCGCGACATCCCGTTCCCGCAACTGCTCGACCCCGTCGATGATTTGCCTCCGTCAACCGTCGTCACGTCGGTCACTCGCACGGCCGACGGCTGGCTCGTGCGAGGTTCGGCCGCTGACAACGGCGAGATCAAGCAAGTCACTGTCAACGGCGTGGCCGCTCGTGCCGTGCGAGACAATTTCGCGGAATGGGAGGTGACGCTGCCGAAGCAAGACTCGGTTGAGATTACGGCCATCGCCCGCGATGCTGCGGGCAACATTGAAAAGCAGTCTCGTTGATGCGCGATCACGCGAGTGCTCATTTCAGAAATTCATTCGGGAGCCAACGTCATGATCGTCACCGTTCAACAACACATCTTGCAGGATCAAAAGCGATTCCCCGGCGCGTCGGGCGAGTTCTCTTGGCTGCTGTCGGGCATCACGCTGGCGACCAAGATGGTGCAGGCTCGCGTGCGGCGTGCGGGACTATCGGACATTTTGGGTGACGCGGGTGACGTCAATGTTCAAGGCGAAGTGCAGCAGAAGCTCGATGTGTATGCCAACGAGGCGTTGCTGCACTGCTTGGGGTCTCGGACCAGCATCGGTGTTCTGGCCTCCGAAGAAAACGAAAAGCCCATGATCATGGGGCACTGTTCCAAGGACGCGAACTACGCGGTCGTGTTCGATCCGCTGGATGGTTCGTCGAACATCGATGTGAATGTTAGCGTGGGGACAACGTTCTCCGTGATGCGACGGCCCGACGGGATCGGTTGCGATGAGCCGGAAAAATGGCTGCTGCAACCCGGCAGCAAGCAGATCGCGGCTGGCTACGTCTGCTACGGCTCATCGACGATTTTGGTTTACAGCGTTGGCAACGGAGTGCATGGCTTCACGCTCGATCCGTCGGTCGGAGCGTATTTGCTCAGTCATCCGAACATCCAAGTGCCGAAGCAGGGGAAGTATTACTCGGTCAACGAGGCGTACCGCGACGGCTTTCCGCCGGGCTACAACGAGTTCCTCGACCGGCTGCGGCACGGAGGACTGGGGCAGCGCTATGCGTCGCGATACATCGGCTCGATGGTCGCCGATCTGCATCGCACGCTGCTGAAGGGTGGCATCTTTCTGTATCCGCCGACGACCGATCATCCGAAAGGAAAACTTCGGCTGCTCTACGAAGCGAACCCGATCGCGTACCTCGTCGAACAAGCGGGCGGCGTCGCCACTGACGGCCGACACCGAGTGCTCGACCTGCAACCCGAAGCGATCCACCAGCGCACGCCACTCATCGTGGGAGGCGCTGTCGAGATGGCGGAATTTCAACGATTCGTGCCTCACGAGCGATAAGTGTCCAGCCGATGGCCGTGAGCCGAAAGCCGTTGGCCGATTTCTTTTTTCCACGCACTTGTTCCACAGGAAAAGGAAATCGGCTGACGGCTCTCGGCCTTCGGCTGACGGCTTATGGAGTCCCTCACGATGTCAAGTTGGCTCAACCTGCGAGACGCTCTCAATCGCCGCATTTTCCTACATGGGTCAGCCTCCGCCTTGAGCGCGGCGGCCTTGGGAACATTGTTATCACAGGCTCACAGCACCGAGACAGACAGCGACACAAAAGCTCATGCCGCGTTGCCGGGGTTTCCGAATTTCGCTCCGAAGGCGAAGCGGATCATTTACCTCTTTCAATCTGGCGCGCCGTCGCAGATGGACCTGTTCGATCCGAAGCCGGAGTTGGAGAAGCGGCGCGGGGAAGATTTGCCGGAGTCGATTCGCAAAGGCCAGCGGCTGACGACGATGACGTCAGGGCAAGCGAAGTTCCCGGTCGCACCAACGATCTTCAAGTTCGCTCAGCACGGGCAGAGCGGGATGTGGATGAGCGATCTCGTTCCGCAGATGTCGAGCATCGCGGACGAGTTCTGCATGATCCGCTCGGTGAACACCGAGGCGATCAATCACGATCCGGCGATCACGTTCTCGCAGACCGGCTCGCAGTTGCCGGGGCGGCCGAGCATCGGATCGTGGCTGAGTTACGGACTCGGCAGCGAGAACCAGGACTTGCCGGCCTATGTGGTGCTGACCAGCTTCGGCAGTGGTCGGCCCGACGATCAGCCACTTTACGATCGGCTGTGGAGCGCGGGGTTCTTGCCGTCGAAGCATCAAGGAGTGAAGTTCCGCAACAAAGGGGACGCGGTGCTGTACCTCTCGAACCCGCCGGGGGTCGATGCCGCCGCGCGGCGCGGGACGTTGGACCGCATTGCGGCGCTCAACAAGAAGCACTTCGAACAAGTCGGCGATCCGGAGATTCAAACGCGCATCACGCAGTACGAGATGGCATTTCGCATGCAGACCAGCGTGCCGGAATTGCTCGACACATCGAAGGAGCCGCAATCAGTGCTCGACATGTATGGCCCCGATGTGAAACGGCCCGGCAGTTACGCGGCGAATTGTCTGCTAGCTCGGCGATTGGCCGAGCGGGATGTCCGCTTCGTGCAACTCTTCCACATGGGCTGGGATCATCACGGCGGCTTGCCGGCCGCGATTCGCGGGCAGTGCAAGGACACCGATCAAGCGACTGCGGCCCTCATCAAAGACCTCAAGCAGCGCGATCTGCTGAAGGACACACTCATCGTCTGGGGCGGCGAGTTCGGCCGCACGATTTATTCACAGGGAGGCATCACGGCGACGGACTACGGCCGCGATCATCACCCGCGCTGCTACACGATGCTGCTCGCCGGAGCGGGCGTGAAGACCGGCACGACGTTCGGAGAGACCGACGACTATTGCTACAACATCACTCGCGACCCGGTCCATGTGCATGACCTCAACGCCACGATCATGCACCTGCTCGGCATCGACCACACGCGGCTGACGTATCGCTATCAAGGCCGCGATTTCCGACTGACCGACATTCACGGCGAAGTGGTGAAGGGCGTGTTGGCGTGACGGCATTTCTAAGAGTTCAAATCAGATGTAACCCGAAGCGTCAGCGAGGGCGGGCGCTCCAGAAGACTTACGAATGAAGGCGTTTTGGAGCGATCGCCCTCGCTGACGCTTCGGGTTACATCACCACAGAAAGGCAACCATGAAACTGCAAGGCAAGACAGCGCTCGTCACGGGCGGCGCGACGGGAATTGGTTACGGCATCGCGAAGGCTTTGGCGGCGGAAGGTTGCCGAGTCGCAATATCCGGTCGACGTGAAGAGGCGCTCAAGACGGCGGCGGCCGAATGGTCTGGGCAACCAGCAATGATCTACCGCGCGTGCGATGTCGCCGACCGAGCGGGCGTCAACGCGCTCTTCGATTGGACGACGAAGCAGCTTGGTCACATCGATATCTTGGTGAACTCGGCGGGGACGAACATCAAGAACCGCTCGATGGCGGAGATGCAGCCGGAGCAGTTCGATGACGTCATGGCCGCGAATTCGACTGGCATCTACAACTGCATGTACGCCGTGCTGCCGCAGATGCGCGAGCGGAAGGACGGGCTGATCATCAACATCTCGTCGATCAGCGGCAAACGAGCGTTCGCGATCGGCGGCATTGCGTATGTCGCATCGAAGTTTGCGATGTCTGGCCTCTCGGCGGCCGTTGCCAACGAAGACGGCAAGAATGGCATTCGCGTGACGACGATCTATCCGGGTGAGGTCGATACGCCGATCCTCGAAAAGCGTCCGAAGCCGGTCAGCGACGAGCATCGAGCGGCGATTCTCAAACCGGAAGATTTTTCGGACATCGTGGTCGCGATCGCGTGCCTGCCGAAGCGGGCTCACGTTCCCGAGTTGATCCTCAAGCCGACTCATCAGGACTATCAGTAACGCCGATCGTCGAGGCTGTTCTCCCGCCAATTTCCGGCGAGAACGGGGGCGCGTCAGGCTAGGAACCCAAAGAAATCGTCCATAGAATTCCGCCCGTCAAACAGCCCGGCTGACCCCTGAGCAGCCGGGCTGTTGATTTGGTGAGACTCAATTGCGACCGTCATGAAAGGACCGTCGGCCATGGAACGCGAGCCGATTTCCGTCGAAGGTTACAACAAGCTGCGCGAAGAAATTCGCCGCATGGAAGAAGACGAGATGCCGAAGCTCGCGGTGCTCATCGCCGACGCGCGCGCCGAAGGGGACTTGCGCGAGAACGCCGAGTACCACGGCCAGCGTGAGAACCAGGGCAGGATGCAGGCCAAGATCAATCAGCTCAAGCATCGGTTGTCCAACTGCGTGATCGCGGACAAGTCCACGCAACCCAAAGGGATCGCTGCGTTCGGTTCGGTCGTCATGCTCAAGGATCTCACCAACAACAAAAAAGAAGGCTATGAGTTGGTCGGTCCGGGCGAAGAAGACTACGACGCGGACATTATGAAGATTCTGTTGAGCGGTCCGCTCGGCCAGGCCATTCAAGGCAAGAAGGTCGGTGATGTGGTCGAGTTCACGACACCGCGCGGTCAACGCAAATTGGAAATCACTGAGGTGAAGTAGGGTTTTGGGGTCATGGGTTTAGCGTACACAAAGCGGAGTAGACCATGCGGAGCTTGATGGCGGTTGGCGTTCTGAGTTTCATTGCGGCGAGTGCCTCGGCCGGCGACTGGGTTGAGTTTCGTGGGCCGACGGGACAGGGACATGCGGCGGATTTGAAACTGCCGACCGAATGGTCCTCGACGAAGAACGTGGCCTGGAAAACTCCCATCGCGGGGCTCGGTTGGTCATCTCCGATCGTGGTCGGCGATCGCATCTTCTTGACGACCGCTGTGCCGGTGGGCGATGGCGAGAAGAAAGATCAGTCGCTGCGAGCGATTTGCCTGAACGCGGCGACGGGCAAGCCGCTGTGGGATATCGAAGTTTTCATGCAGGACGGCAAGACCGCGAGTCCGATTCACTCGAAAAACAGCCATGCGAGTTCGACTCCGGTTTCTGATGGGAAACATGTCTTCGTCCATTTTGGGACGCACGGCACGGCGTGTTTGACGCTCGACGGGAAGATCGTCTGGCAAAATCGCGAACTGAAGTACGAGCCACGTCACGGCAACGGCGGCTCGCCGATCCTGGTTGATGACATGCTGGTCGTTTCGTGCGACGGAACGAACACGATGTTTGTCGTCGCGCTCGACAAGGCAACAGGACAGGTTCGTTGGCGAACGCCGCGCGAACACAAAAACGGCTCGAAGTTTTCGTTCGGCACGCCGCTGTTGATCGAGGTCAACGGTGGGAAGCAAATCGTCTCGCCAGGCACGTTTCACGTCGCGGCGTATCGGCCGAAAGACGGCAGCGAAATCTGGCGTGTCGATTACGGGCAGGGATACTCGGTCATTCCGCGACCGGTGTTCGGGCACGGATTGATCTTCCTGAGTTCCGGCTACGACACGCCGACGCTGCTGGCAATCAAGCCGGACGGCCAAGGCAACGTCACCGAGACGCATGTCGCTTGGAAGACGAACAAATCCGCTCCGCATACGCCGTCGCCGTTGTTAGTTGGCGACCAGTTGTATGTCGTTAGCGATAACGGAATCGCGACCTGCTTCAACGCGGTCAGTGGCGAACAAGTTTGGCAGAAGCGCATTGGCGGCAACTTCTCGTCGTCGCCGCTGTTCGCCGACGGCAAAATCTATTTGCAGAGCGAGCAGGGGGACGGGATCGTCTTGCAGCCCGGTTCCGAATATGTCGAACTCGCCAAGAACGAACTCGAACCACGCACGTTCGCGTCGTACGCCGTTGCGGACGGAGCGTTGTTGATTCGCACGGAGACGCAGCTTTATCGAATTCAGCAGCCGTAGTCGCACGCGAACGTAGCCGTCATCGCTCCGCGTGACGAGCCGGATGTTCAATGGACGCGGTTTGCCAATTCGGCTCATCACGCGGAGCGGTGATGGCTACATACAGTGGCCGCACATCACGAGGCTTCGCGGAAGCGGAGCTGGGCTTTTTCCATCGTGACTTGTGTATTGGGCGGCACGCTCTTCATGATCGCGCAGCTTGAGCCGATCACCGATTTCGTGCCGATGACCGTGTCGCCGCCAAGCACCGTCGCGTTGGCGTAGATCACGACCCCCTCTTCGATGGTGGGATGTCGCTTCGCGCCGCGGATGATGTTGCCGTTCTCGTCCTTCGGGAAGCTCAGTGCGCCGAGCGTCACGCCTTGGTACAGCTTCACATTTCGTTCGATGACGGTCGTCTCGCCGATGACGACGCCGGTGCCGTGGTCGATGAAGAACGACGGGCCGATCTGTGCTCCCGGATGGATGTCGATACCGGTGCGGCTGTGAGACCACTCGGACATGATCCGTGGGATGAACGGCACTTGCATGCGATACAGCTCGTGAGCGATTCGATGCACCGTGATCGCCTCGAGGCCGGGGTAGCAGAAGATGATCTCGTCGAGAGTCTTGGCGGCCGGGTCGCCGTCGAACGCGGCTTGCACGTCGGCAGCAAGCATTCGGCGCATTTCTGGAAGCGTTTCGAGAAACGCGAAGGTTCGTATCTGGGCCGGCGTCAGAAAGTCCATCGCGGAACCGTCCGCATCAACGGGTGGGCTGACGCGGGCTTCGTGCTCGAGCGCGCGGGCGATTTGTTCGCTCAGCGAATCGAAGATCGCGTCAATCAAATCGCCGGTGTGGTACACGACGTTGCCGAGATGCAAATTCTGCCGGCGGCGGTAGCCGGGATACAGCACCTCGGTCAGATCGAACAGAATTTGGATGATCGCCTCGCGGCTGGGCAACGCCGAGTGGCCGAGATGGTTGATTGAACCGATCTGCTGGTAGGTCTCGACGATCTGATTGGTCAGGTCGGGCAGACGGGATTTGAACGAGACATTGCTGGACATGGAGCGGCTCCTGCGAACGGGCTGGCTGCTGCGAGACAACGTCTTCGGCAGAGACAGCGGAGCGTCTGACAATAAACCCGGAACGAACAAACGAAGTGCGGCGTTCACGGCAGACACCTGCGAGGGAGTTTAGAGACGCGAAGTCGAGACGTCAGCCTGGAAACAGGGATGTACTCCGCCTGCATCGGCCGGAGAACTGGCACGCGATGAAGGATTCCGAACTTCGGCGCGTCCGGCAAAGCTGCGAAACTTTGCCGAACTGGCAAAGTGGCCGACGCGTCTGGTGTCGGACGGGGCACTCAGATGCGAGACGCATCCTTCACGCAGACGAGCTACCGCTGATTGCGGAGTTGCTCAATCTGTTGCGGAGTGAGGCCGCCGCTCGTCTGTGTCGGCAATGAACTGCCGGTGGCGAACGGGTTGAAGACCGTCGTGGGACGCACGGCCGTCGAAGTATTCGAGGGAAGTGCTCCGACGGCTGGAGCGACATTGCCGCCTGACACGACATTCGGTGCGGGCTGCTGACCTGCCGTTTGCTGAATGCCGAGCATGTCGTTGGGGCTGAGTCGGTACTCGACGACGGTAGCCGGTTGCAGATTCGTGGAGCTCGCGAATGAACCGGCGGGAGCTTGCAGCTCCGGTCGTGGACGATTGCTCTTGCTTGTGCCGGCCAGCAAGCTTTTCGTTTCTTTCTCGATGCGAATTTCACTCAGCCAAGTTTGAGCATCTTCGAGGGTCGGCTTCTTGACTAAGGCCAGAGCGAAGTGCTGCTCGGCCAATTCCAGTTTGCCCTGATCGTGGAGAATCAAACCGAGGTTGTAGTCTGCTTCGGCTTCGCCGACGGAAGTGACGAACAGCGGCTTCGCAGTGACCAAGTCTCCGGACTTCGC
>JAYVQJ010000385.1:0-2220 GCA_043777235.1 Planctomycetia bacterium | reverse complement strand
GCAATGCACCAACAGCGTGTGGGTGTTCGCCGGAGTTCGTGCTGAACCATGCCGCTCGAACGAGGTCTTCATCGCGATCACCGATCCAGAACGTTGTGGTCGATCCGGCGCGGCAAGCGAATTCCCATTCGGCTTCCGTCGGCAGCCGGTAACCCGTTCCCGTCAGCGGAGTCACGTGGTCATCTTCGCGAATGTAGAACGGTTTCAGATTCTCTTTTTGACTCAGCTTGGCGCAGAACTCGGCCGCGTCGTTCCAGCTCACCGTTTCCACCGGATGGTTCTGCGTGTCGATGTCAGCGACGGTTTTCGTTCCCTTCCCCGTGCTTGAGAACCGCGACGGATTCGTCCCCATCACCTCCGTGTAATTCTTCTGAGTCACCTCGTGAGCACCGAGGTAAATCGGCTGCGTGAGAATCACTTTGTGCCGAGGCCCTTCGGACCTGATGTGCTCTCGCCACATCGCGCTGTAGTTCGCGATTCTGTGAGCCTCGTCGATCTCCGCCTGCGTGTTGCCCATCTGGAATTCACCGGGCGGGATGAGGACGAACGTCATGCCGATGCTGTTGGTGAATTCGATCGGCACGCCGAGATGTTTGGCCCAGACCTCTTGATGCGTTTTCGCCTGAGCCGCATCGAACGGAACGACAGCCGGCGGCGGGGTATCCGCAGGCCAGTTGAATTTGTTGAGGTTTTCGCTGTCGGATTTCAGAGTCACCGCGACGATCTTCCGTTTGCCGCGAGTGACCGTCACTTGATTGCGGTCGATCCGCACGCAGTCGCTGCCGCCGGTCAGTTGGACGTCGTACTTCCCTTCCTTCAGACCGATCGTCCAACCCGTGTCGGCATTGGCCACGCGCAGTTCTCCGTTGCCGCGGACTTCAATCGTGATCTGTTTTCTCACGTCAGCCGGCAGGTCATCAGAAACTTCGACAAGCACCTCACCGGTCTGCGTCTTGAACGAAAGCAAGATCGCGCCGAACACGAGTACCGCCGCGAGCGTCGTGACGATCAGTCGCCGCCAATTCTGACTCATCAGCCGGAACGCGCTAGCGTCCGGTTCGGAATGTCCATCGACGCTCAAACCGGACGCTAGCGCGTGCCGGCTGATTGGACCAGCAATCAATTGTTCGCCGCTCGACAGTATCGCACTTACTTCACGAGCGGACTCGAATCGCTCGGCGGGATTTTTGGCGAGCAGCTTTGTGATGAGGTCGCTTAACCAACTCGGTACTTCCGGGGCCAACTCTTGAATTGGTTGCGGTGCGTCTTCGGTGACTCGCTTGAGCGTGGCCAGAGTGCTGTCCGCTCGGAATGGCGAATGCCCGGTCGTCATGGCATACAGCACGCTCCCTAAACTGAAGAGGTCCGCTCGATGATCGAGCGGTTCGCTGCGAGCCTGCTCCGGCGACATGTAGAGCGGAGTGCCAATGATCATTCCGCTCTGCGTGATGCTGACATCATCGACCGCGCGAGCGAGTCCGAAGTCGAGCAGCTTGACGGAGGGTTTCTCCGCTTCAGAAATGTTGGCGGATTGCGAAGAAAGTCGACGAGTCACTCCGTGACTCGAATTCCAGTCACGGAGTGACTCGCCTACTTTGAGGCTTCGCCGTTCAGACGGGGCCGCTTGTTCCAAAAACACATTTGCCGGCTTGACGTCGCGATGGATTAGCCCGGTGGCGTGCGCGGCGGCCAAGCCTTCGGCGATTTGCCGACCGATCTCGATGACGTCCGACACCGGCAAGCGTCCAACTCGGTCCAGCCGTTGTTGCAGCGTCTCTCCGGGAACGTACTCCATGACCAAGTAGGGCAGAGGCTGTTCCTCGACGGCATAAATCTGCACGACGTTTTCATGACGAACCGCTGCCGCTGATCGAGCTTCTCGCAGAAAACGTTGCCGCGAGGATGCCGACGCCGCCAACTGCGGAGCCAACAACTTCACAGCGACCATGCGATTCAAGTTGGCGTCCAAAGCTCGCAAGACGATGCTGAACCCGCCGGTCCCCAAAAATTCCAAGACCTCGTAATGCCCGATTCGCCCCAGCGAGTCCGGCCGACTGGAAGCGGACAGCATGTGCAGCCACTCTTTGTCGTCGCGCCGATCGGCATTCGCACCAACGACCAGACTGGAATCGAACAGGTTGGTTTCCGTCTGATCGACGTCGGGCAGGACCACCACCGGCTCATCGACGAGGGAGTCATGCTCACCGTCCGCTCGCAAGA